>NZ_VPAN01000002.1:0-213062 GCF_013419225.1 Acinetobacter sp. YH12097
GTGTTCTTCTACGTGGTACTAAACGTGAAGACGTTCAACGTGGTCAAGTACTTGCTAAACCAGGTACAATCAAACCGCATACTAAATTCGACGCAGAAGTATACGTACTTTCTAAAGACGAAGGTGGTCGTCATACTCCATTCCTTAACGGTTACCGTCCACAGTTCTACTTCCGTACAACTGACGTAACTGGTGCGATCGCGCTTAAAGAAGGCGTTGAAATGGTTATGCCTGGTGACAACGTAGAAATGTCAGTAGAATTAATCCACCCAATCGCAATGGACGCTGGCTTACGCTTCGCGATCCGTGAAGGTGGTCGTACAGTTGGTGCGGGTGTAGTTTCTAAAGTAACTGCATAATCACTAAATGTGTGTAAAAAAGCGCCTCTTTGAGGCGCTTTTTTTTATGCTTATTCAATGTGATAGGGAAATTGTCTGACAATATTTTTTTAAAGCTGTCCTTTAGTGATAATTCACTGTCCTTAACTGAAATAATAACAATTAAATAAAACCGTAATATGAACTCAAGAAAACCAATAAAAAGTTTGAGTATTTCATAACTCAAAAAGGAGTTAGGCATGAACGCTAAAGTAAAGATTACTAATCGAGCAGGTGCAAGTTTCCCTGTACGTCGCATGAATTTTGATTTTGATGCGGTACCAGAGTACTGGATGAATGGCTCAGCAGGTTTGACACATTTTATGACCGCATTATCTGCTTTATTTCCAGCGGGTGAAATGTTCTTTATTGATAGTGTGCGTGCCGTACGTAAACACCCAGCAATCGCAAATAATGAAGCCCTACAAAAAGAAATTAGTGCTTTCATTGGTCAAGAAGCGATGCATACGCAAGAGCATGAGGGTTTTAATGCTTCTGCACAAAAATACGGTCATGATGTCGAAACACTTGATAAGGCAACGGGTCGTGTTATCCAAGGTGTGCGCAAAGTCTTTGCACGTATTGGTAAACCTGTTGGCATTACTCAAGAAATGGTGGATCTAACCGCAACCACGGCACTTGAGCATTTCACTGCAACCATTGCTTCACAGTTATTAGTTAACCCGCATATTCAAGCTTTAATGACAGATGAAACCATGAAAAATATGTGGTTGTGGCATGCGATTGAAGAAAATGAACATAAAGCCGTGGCTTATGATGTTTTTGAAGGTGTCTTTGGTCAGGGAATAAAGGCCTACGCACTCCGTACAGGTTCATTGATTGGCGCAATGGTGACTTTATTCTTCGTACAAAGTTATTTTGTCGCTCGTTTATTAAAAGAAGATAACAAGCTTAATTTTGAAGCATTAAAAGATATTTATACCTATGGTTATAGCCCTTCAAAAGGCATCATTACTGGTATGGGGAAAGAAATGCTGATGTATTTTAAACCCGGTTTTCACCCGAATGATTTAGATACTTCAGGTTTGTTAAAAACGTGGAAAGCATATTTGGGGCTCTAATCACAGCGCTGTGGTGACTTTTTGAGAAGGGCGATGTAAATCGCTCTTTTTTTTATTCAACTTTAGAGGCAAACTTTTTATAATGCGCATACCCTAGCTATAGAAAGATAAACGAAGATGATTCGTTTGATGCAAGACGCTGATGTACAGCAGGTTTACGATATCGAGCGCCGCGTACAAAGCCATCCTTGGACCATAAAACAATTTCAAGAATCGATTGCTGCCTATCAAAGTACGGTGATTGAGCGACAAGGAAAAGTCGTAGGTTTTTGCATTTTACAACCCGTTTTAGATGAAGCAAATTTGCTGTTGATGGCGATCGATCCGAGCCAGCAAGGCAAAGGCTTAGGTTTTCAATTGCTCGATGAATCTATTGCCTTACTCAAAAATAACCCCATTCAAATTTTCTTAGAAGTGCGAGAAGGTAATCAACCTGCAATCCGTTTATATGAAAAAGCGGATTTTCATCAAATCGATCTGCGAAAGAATTATTATCCAAATGCCGATGGAACACGAGAACATGCCATTATTATGGTGAAAGCTTGTAGTGATGATTTTGCAGCTTTATTTAAATAAAAGCGGTGAAGCGTAATCAGATTTAAAGAAAGCATTCGTGAATTAACGGATGCATTTTTATTGAATATCTTTTGTTTGATCCCTTTTATTTAATAATAGGATTATTCCAACCAGAAGGTAGGGTGGTCATCAGGGAATCCCCCAGTTGGCTGATTTCTTCTTGGGTCAGTGGTCGGTTGAGTCGGCGCCACTGTCCATCAAGCAGAAGTTCCAGTGGAATGTACTGAGATTTATAATTCATTTTTTGCGAATCTGGCACCCAATAGCCCAAGTAGACATATTGCAGTCCAAGCTTTTGTGCATGCTCGATTTGTTTCAAAATGGCAAAAGTACCTAATGAGCGACGGCTTTCATCAGGATCAAAAAAGGTATATACCGCTGAAATACCATCATCGAGTGGATCACAGGTAGATACACTGATCAGTTGCTCATCCAACCACAGCTCTAAAAAGAAACTGTCAGTGCAGCTATTGATTAAAAATTTTTCAAATTGATCTTGGCTGGGTGGGTACATATCACCATCAGCATGCCGTTCATTGATATAGCGTTCGTACAGGGCATAATGCTTTGCATCGGCATCTTGAGGGCGGCTAATTTTCACCGTTAAATCTTGATTCCGTTTCCACGCTTTTTTTTGCACGCTGTTCATTTGAAATTCAAGAACAGGCACACGTGAGGACAGACATTGGCGACAAAGATGACATTCAGGGCGATAGACAAAATCACCACTACGACGAAAACCCATGCGGGAAAGTTCAGATAACGTGACCACATCAATACGATGGACAGGGTCAAGAAAGACCATCCGGGCAGATTTATTTTCTAAGTAGCTACAATCATGCGGAGGCGTGATGTAGTACTGTAATTCGTTCAACAGGGACTTCGGTTGATAGGAATTCATCGTAATATCCCTCTTTTATTGTCATGCGCTGAGACTTGCCCATTGCGCTATTGTTTTACTTGAAAATACACTGTCCTGATACTTTTTCCAATCGATAGAGGGTTGTTTAACAACATCTTGTAACGAATTAAGGTATTGTTGGCGAGAAAGTGTACTCGCACCTAAGCTTAAGAGGTGATCGTTGACCAATTGGCAATCAATCCATGGCAACTGATTCTCTTGCCCGATGAGCATTAAGGTGTAAAACGCCATTTTAGAGACATCTGTTCGTGTACTAAACATAGACTCGCCAAAGCAGCCATGACCAATATTGACCCCATAGAGGCCACCTACAACAGTCTCGTTTTCCCAAACTTCAATGCTATAAGCATAGCCTGCGTCAAACAGCGCAGAATATCCCTGAATAATATCTTCTGAAATCCATGTTTCATTGGCATAACTACGCGGCAAAGAACATGAGCGAATCACAGTTTCAAACGCATGATTAATGGTGATCTTATAGTCCATTTTTTTCATGCTGCGTAATAACGATTTACTCGGATGATAGTCATGCGGTCGAATAATGCAGCGGGGTTCAGGACACCACCAACAAATTGGATCACCTTCACTGAACCATGGGAAAAGACCGTGACTATAGGCTTCAAACAGTGTGGAAGGGGAGAGGTCAGCACCGATGCAAATTAAGCCTTCACCTTCGGGATCGCATTCAACAGGATCGGGGAAAGTAAATTCAGAAGGAGGGAGTATCGGCATGCCAAGCTTCTTATTGAGGTATACGGATTTTTATCATACATAAAAAAGCCGACCATCAGGTCGGCTAATTTTTAAAAATGTTTAGCTAAGCAAATGACTTAAGCAAAAGATTATTCACCGAGTGCATCAAGGTATTTTTCAGCATCGAGTGCAGCCATACAGCCTGAACCTGCAGAAGTAATGGCTTGACGGTAAATGCTGTCGGCAATATCACCCGCAGCAAATACACCCGGAATAGATGTTTGTGTTGCATTACCCGCAGTTCCGCTTTGAACTTGGATGTAGCCATCACGTAGGTTTAATTGACCATCAAAAATACCGCTGTTTGGTTTGTGACCAATTGCCACAAACATACCAGTGACATCAACATTTTGAGTTGAATCATCTTGCGTAGATTTAATACGTACAGAAGTTACACCTGTGTTATCGCCAATGACTTCATCCACTTGGTGATTCCAGATAATACTGATTTTACCTTCTTTTTCTTTTGCAAAAAGATGATCTTGCAGAATTTTCTCTGAACGTAAAGTATCACGACGGTGTACTAGAGTGACATGCGATGCAATGTTCGATAGATACAGCGCTTCTTCGACAGCAGTATTACCACCACCGACAACCATGACTTTTTGGTTTTTGTAGAAGAAACCATCACATGTTGCACATGCGCTTACGCCTTGACCCATAAATGCAGCTTCAGATTCAAGACCTAAATATTGTGCAGTTGCACCTGTACAAATAATTAATGCATCACAAGTGAACTCTTCCATATCGCCTTTAAGTACGAACGGACGAACATTGAGGTCAACTTCATTGATATGGTCATACACGATTTCTGTGCCAAAACGCTCAGCATGTGATTGCATTTGTTCCATTAGGGCAGGGCCAGTTAAGCCTTCTGCACCACCTGGCCAGTTGTCTACTTCTGTCGTTGTAGTCAATTGACCGCCTAATTGAATACCTGCGATGAGTGTCGGTTTCAGGTTCGCACGGGCAGCGTATACCGCAGCGCTATAACCTGCAGGACCAGAACCTAAAATAATTAGACGTGAGTGACGAGCGCTCATCCGTAGAATCCTTTTTTTATATGATAATTTGTGGAATTATACGTCAAAGTTTGAAACGATTGTGTGAGATTAAAGTCGATATTATTGATCATCGAAATCGTTTTGAGCTATATAGAATAAAGTTAACAACTATACTTAAATTATCTTGCATCTTTTTTATTGAACAGGTGCATAATAACAGGTTTAGATTCAGCCCATTTTTGTTGTGGGTAATGACAAAAACATTCATGAAGAATTGGTTACAGGAACGTATATGACAGCGGTGTCGGGTGCATATGCACAGCGCTTAATAATGACATTATTCCTTGTTTCATTTGGGATATATCTGTTCCTTGCAACAGTCACATATACGCCATTTGATCCGGGATGGATGCATTTATCCAGTGATACTCAGCAAGTTTCAAATGCCAGCGGCGTCGCAGGCGCATGGATAGCTGACTTACTCTATGGATTTTTAGGTTGGGCAAGTTTGCTGATACCTGTCTATTTATTTCTCGAAGCAATTCAAGTCTGGTGGCCACGTAGTTTTCTAAACCGTCCATTTCGCTATGCTGCTCAGTTCTTTATTTTACTGGCAACTTCAAGTTTACTTTTCCTGTTTTGGAATGTTCCCGAAGATACTTTAGAAAATGCATCGGGCGGGATCATTGGCTATGAACTGGGTCAAAGTCTTGAACAAATATTAACGGTCTATGGTGCAGCAGTATTTCTCATTGCATTTTGGATCATGTTGTTCACTTTGGCCTTTGGTATCAAGTGGAATAAGACATGGGCAACCATGAAGTCCACACCGGCTTATCTCCAAGATTTGTTCTATCGCAATGTGCCTGAAGGCGACACCGCATTTGACCGTACAGTACCAACGACTAAAAAAGATAGTGCTGCTGCGCATGCATCAAAAGTGGTTGCACCAGTAACACCGGCCGACGAACATCATGCGGTCGATGTCGATCCTGTGGTACGTGATCGCGTCGCTGAACGTTTATTTGATGATATTGCCGATAAAGAATGGGCAGACAAAGAATGGAACGCACAGCATTCATCTGCGGTAGATTTGGCAGAGACTGCTACGCTATCTGATGAAGATTTTGAACATACCTTGGCGAAAGTGCATCAGCTTGAACAAGATCAACAACGTGTTGTTGCAACAGGTGAAGTTTGGCGCGCATTACATTCCAATGATGACCAACGTCATAAACAAGATATTGATGCTTTACTGAAAGCGGCAGAAGAAGAGCAGCCTGCCAATCAAACTGAATATTTCAACAAAACAGCAGATGTGCATTCGAATTCTCCGACAGAAGCGGTGCAACCTGCTAAAAAATCAGTGGATTGGGATGATGATGAAATCTTCGATGAGCTGTTAGCGGCTGTCCCGAATAGTAAAACAGCGACGGATGTGCATAGCCCATTTAATACAGCGCAAAATGAAAGTCCAACAACGCATTCAAATGAATTTGCTACAGGTGCTGCTGCCACAGTTGCAGGTTTAGGTGTAGCTGCTGCACAGATTACACCGCTGACCACACCGAAAAATATCAGTGCTGAAACCGAATTTAATGATCTTGATGATTTGCTGGTTGAAGAAGCAGAGCGAGCGATAGAACAGGCGCAGCCGGTTCGTACAACCAGTAGTTACGCGCAATCTACGCCTTTGGTTCGTGCTGAAATCAATACGCAGCCGCAGACTTTTGTATCTGATGATGAAAAAGCCTTAATCAGCTCGAATAAAGATGCTTTCCGTGAAGTGTGGCAAGAAACGGCGGGCAAACCTGAAGACATCGATTTAGATCTCGAAGATGATTTTGACTTTGATGCTCCTTTAACCGATGCCTCTGGTCGTCCAATGTCACGTGCGATGCAAGTGGCACAAAAACGCTTGGATTTACCGACTTTGCCGGGCTTGGAAATCTTAGATCCGGTTGATCCGAACAAGAAAGTCAATTTCACTGCAGAGCAATTGTCTCGCTTGTCTGAACTTTTAGAAATTAAACTGCAAGAGTTTAATGTCAAAGCCAAAGTTGTAGAGGCACAGCCGGGACCAGTCGTAACACGTTTTGAACTTGATTTAGCACCTGGTGTGAAAGCGTCGAAAGTGACCAATATTTCACGTGACTTGGCACGTTCGATGTCTATGGCCTCTGTACGTGTGGTGGAAGTCATTCCGGGTAAACCGTATATCGGGATTGAAGTCCCAAATAGTTCACGTGAAATGGTTCGTCTTATTGAGCTGTTAGAAACTCCTGCTTACCGTGATCCAAATGCCTTACTTAGTATGGCGATGGGTAAAGATATTTCAGGTAATCCTGTCTTGGCCGATTTGGCGAAAGCGCCGCATATGTTGGTGGCAGGTACTACGGGTTCTGGTAAGTCAGTCGCAGTCAATGCCATGTTGTTGTCGATGTTGTTGAAATACACACCTGAGCAACTGCGTCTCATTATGATTGACCCGAAACAGTTGGAACTTGCCAACTATAACGATATTCCACATTTGTTAACGCCTGTTGTAACTGACATGAAAGATGCGGTGAGTGCATTGAACTGGTGTGTGAATGAAATGGAGCGTCGTTATAAGCTGATGTCTTTGATGAAAGTACGTAAGCTGACTGACTTTAACCGCAAAATTGAAGAAGCAATGGCTAATGGTGAAGATCTCATTGATCCAACTTGGAAGCCAGATGACTCTGCAACCCAAAGTCGTGCGCCACGTTTACAGCCGATGCCGTTGATCGTAATTGTTGCCGACGAATTTGCCGACATGATCATGCAAGTGGGTAAAAAAGCTGAAGAAATGATTACCCGTCTTGCACAAAAATCACGTGCGGCAGGGATTCATTTGCTGTTGGCGACACAGCGTCCAACCGTAGATGTAGTAACAGGTTTGATCAAAGCCAATATTCCAACCCGTGCTGCGCTACGTGTCAACAGTAAACTGGATTCACGTACTATCTTAGATGCTGGTGGTGCAGAAGACTTACTGGGTCATGGTGATATGTTGTTCCTCGGACCGGGTAAAATTGAACCTGAGCGGGTGCATGGCGCGTTTATTTCAGACGATGAAGTGAACCGTATTTGTGATGCATGGCGTGAGCGCGGTGAACCGAATTATGTCGATGAAATCCTCACGCCTTATGATGAAGAGCCGACATCTCGCGGTTTTGAAGATGGTGATGGCGGATCAGACCGTGATGCGTTGTATGATCAATGTGTTAGTTTCGTTTTGGAAACACGTAAAGCATCGACCTCATCTTTACAGCGTAAATTCAGTCTCGGCTATAACCGTGCAGCACGGATTATTGATCAGATGGAAGAAAATGGCATCGTCAGTGGGATGGGGCCAAATGGCAAACGAGATATCTTGGTCTAAGTCCTAAAACAAAAAACCTGCTTCGGCAGGTTTTTTTTATTTTTAGATTGAGAACTCATCTTGGTAGAACATGGACTGGGCCAATTCGATAAAGGCTTTGCAGGCAGGGCTCATGAGTTTTTGATTTTTTACGGCGAGTCCAATTTGCCGTTGGGTATTTGGAAAGAGTGGACGTTTGACCACATGTGGATGCAATGCCAACAGCTCAGCAGGCATCGCCATATCTGCAACGATAGCAATCCCTTCCTGTAAATTCACCATATTTAAAATGGTTAACAGTTGCGACATTTGATAGGTGATTTTAGGTTGTATGTGGTGTTGTTTAAGCAGTTTTTCGACATGGGACTGGCTGCCCGCACGGGTCATAATAAAGGGGTAATTTTGCAGGTCTTGGATATTTAAATGACTGTGTTTGGAAACTGAATAACTATCTGGAATCAAGGCAATGAAAATGTCTTGAATTAACGGGAAGGTGAACAGCTGCGGCTTAGGGAGTACGGCAAAACCCACATCAATCTGACGTTCAGAAATCCAACGAGACACTTCTGCATCGGTACCTTCTTCGACATAGATCTCAATGTGCGGATAGCGCTCTCTATATGCCTTTAATAGCTCTGGAAGCAGATGAATCGAACTAGAAGAACCAAAAGAGCCAATTCTCAGCGTTCCTTGTTGAATACCATGTGCGGCATGCACTTCTTGTTGCATGATTTGTGCCGTATTGATGATTTCTTTGGCATGCAGTAATAACTGCTGACCAATATGAGTCAGGCTAATTTCGCCTTGTTCACGGCTAAATAAGCTGACATTCCAATGTTGCTCTAAACACTTTAGGGTATGAGAGACAGCTGACTGAGTAATTCCCAGCTGTCGAGCAGCGAGAGTAAAGCTTTGTTGTTCTGCGACTTTAATAAAAATTTCAAGCTGAGAAAATGTCATTGCCATGAGTAATTACTCATTTTGTTATGAGTCTAGATGAGGATTATATTGTGCTACATAAATGGTTAAAGATGAAATAGCTACTTTATTTCAAGGCGTACAGCATGAATATCGTCGTCGCATTGTTTCCCCTCGTTGCATTAATCGCGATGGGCTATGTGCTTAAATACACACAGTTTGTTCAGGATGAATTTTGGGCAAATTCAGAAAAACTTAATTACTACGTTTTATTTCCTGTGCTGCTATTTTTGAATGTATCAGCCGTGCAATTGGATATGAACACTGTTTCACGAATGTTGACAGTACTGGTTGCGGGCACCTGTTTGATCAGCATCGTGTTGTGGGGGATCAAGCAGTTTATGCATATCCCCGTGCAGCGTTTTGGCGTGTATATCCAAAGTCATATTCGTTTTAATACCTATATTGGCTTGTCATTAATGGGGGCGCTGTTTGGCTCAGAAGGCATGCAAATGTTTGCCATGTTAATTGCCGTTGCTGTGCCCTTAGTTAATATTATTTCAGTATTGGCTTTTTCAAATTTAAGTGTGAAGCAATTGGGGCAGACCTGTCAGTCCATCGCAAAAAATCCCTTAATTTTAGGCTGTGTGGCAGGGGTATTGTTTAATTTATCAGGCTTGAGTCTGTTTAAAGGCTTACCTGAATTATTAAAAATATTGGCAGCCATGAGTTTACCGCTCGGACTACTTTCCGTTGGGGCAGCATTACAGTTTCAGCAAATGCGCGCCGATCTACGTCGTTTAAGTTTAAATACGATAGGGCGCCTCATGTTAATGCCATGTATGGCTTATCTATTGAGTACATGGATGGGTTTGACTGATTTTGAACGGATGATTTTAGTGGTCTTTTTTGCTTTGCCGACGGCATCATCGTCCTATATTTTGACACGCTATTATCAGGGCGATTCACAACTGATGGCGGCGATTATTAGTGTGCAAACCATTGGTTTTGGCTTGATGTTTCCATTGCTCATGTTGACCGTGCATTGATTATGATGATATTCAATAACGCCGGTATTAAATAAGATAAAAAAGCCCGCATCATGCGGGCTTTTTGGTACTCGAAATTAAGCAAATTTTGCCAATACTTCGAGGAAACCTGCGCTTTGACGTGGGTATTGAGCAATCACGTCATGAATACGCTGACCTTCAGGATTAGTTGCGTTCACATCACGGCCATCGGCAACGAATTGAGTCAAAAGACGCTCATAGTCATTTGGACGCATATGTTTGAAAGCATGGTAAAGCACGTGAAAGTCGCCATTCACTCCTTCAGGAGGAAGCTGAGTAAGGTAGGCAAATACACGCTCATCTGACCATTCTTCGTTGAACGTTGCTGGCTGAGATAATGCCATCGCAATCTCCTTGCTGGTTTAAAAATACAAAAAGGCAAAATATGAGTACGCAAGTAAAATAGTTTTATTCGCCGTCTCTAAGTTAAGCGACTCATTTTATGGTTGGATCAAAAGTTATTTTTTTTATCCCGTTTACTCGAAGCAAAGCTTTTGATCTAACAAAGGAATAAAACTAATCCAGCCCACTCGAAGCAAAGCTTCTCATCTTGCGGCTGGGTAAAGCAGCGCTTTACTGATCCAGCCTCACATTTTGCCTTGATTCAATTTACTTGGCTAATCAGAATTCAGATTAACGTTCTTCAGGCAAATTGATATTCATTTCAAGCATTTCAATATTCGCTTCAGAACGAACAGACATTTGAATATGTTGCTCATCTACACCACGAACATAGCGGTTTACCACTTGCATGATTTCTTTTTTCATCATGTCAATCTTGTCTTGGCTTAAGCGTTTACCTAAACCATTTTCAGACGCTACGATAACTTTTAAACGGTCTTTTGCCGTTTGTGCGCTTGACGGTTTCTCGTCGCTGCTAAAAAGTTTGCTCCAGAATCCTGCCATGATTACGCTCCAAATAGACGTGCTAACCAACCCTTAGGTTTTACCGTAATGTGACGGTAAGGGCGCTCTTCACCAAGGAAACGTGCAACAAGGTCATCATACGCTTGGCCAGCCGCTTCTTCTGTAAACAAAATCACTGGTTTACCTTCGTTTGATGCTTGTAGAACGCTTTTACATTCAGGAATAACACCTAAAGTCGGTACGCGTAAAATATCTTTTGAAATGTCATCAATCGTCAACATCTCTTGCTTATCCGCACGTTCTGGATTGAAACGTGTAATACAGAGATGCTTACGGATACGACCTTCGTTTTGTTCTACTTTTTTGGTTTTGCTGTCGAGCATCCCAATAATACGGTCAGAGTCACGTACCGAAGAAATTTCTGGGTTCGTCACAATGATCGCTTCATCAGCATGATACATTGCTAAAATTGCACCACGTTCGATACCCGCAGGTGAGTCACAAATGATGTAATCGAACTCTTGAGAAAGTTCGTCCATTACACGAGCTACACCTTCATCTGTTAACGCGTCTTTATCACGTGTTTGAGATGCTGGCAAAATGTAGAGATTTTCAATATCTTTATCGCGAATAAGCGCTTGTTGTAATCGAGCTTCGTTATTCAATACGTTTACAAAGTCATATACAACGCGGCGTTCACAGCCCATGATCAAGTCAAGGTTACGTAAACCCACATCAAAGTCGATCACAACAGTTTTGTGGCCGCGAAGGGCTAAACCTGTTGCAAAAGATGCGCTTGTAGTTGTTTTACCTACGCCACCTTTACCTGATGTTACGACAACAATTTTCGCCACCGAATCCACTCCTGTTATGGTTTAAATCCCCTTTTTTAATTAGGGGTTTGGTGATTATTTATACATTAAAATTGCAAAGCTTCAAATACTAGCTCTTGCTGGTCATTCAAATAAATATGTACTGGCTGTTTGACCACATGAGGTGGAATATCATCAGCGACACAGTAAGTCCCTGCAATTGAAACTAATTCAGCTTCTAATGAATGACAGAAAATACGTGCAGCCGTGTTCCCACCAGCTCCGGCAATGACTCTACCACGAGCACTACCATAAATATGTATATTTCCTGAAGCAATTACTTCTGAACCGCTATTAATACCAGCATTAATAATGATATCGCCATGGTCTTGGACTAAACATTGACCTGTACGCAAGATTTCATTGTGATACGACGTAGCATGACGAATGGTCGGTACTTCGACTGCAGCAATTTTATCTTCGGTTTTTTCTTCTGCAGGCGCGGGCTCTTCAACCACTTGTTCGCGTGTCGGTTTAACTTGTTGTAGTTTACGATCTGCAGGAACCACGGGAAATTGGATGGCACGCGCTTGGTCAGATAGCGGACCTTCAGTGACACCAATCGGTTGAATTTCAATACTAATAAGCAGTTGAATCAGTGCAATTAGTTCTTGATCAACCGTACTTTCAATCACGGCTAATGTTCCGGGTGGAAAAGCCTTTTGGAACATTGGAGTAAGTTGCTGGCGGATCGCATCATGATCATTGGTATCGAGGTGAATGCGAATCGCATTGACCATTTTGCCTTTTATCCGTATATCAGCCATATTGAATCCTTGAGACTTCTAACTATTACTTTTGTGCCGAAGTAGTTATGTTGTAAATAGAGCAAATCCTAGAACAATTTGCATGAATACTCTAGCGGAGTTCGCAATTATTTTTGACTAAGTGTTTATTCTGTAGCTTGGTCCTGTTCCTGCATAATCTGCTGCCACTGTTTTACTTTCACTTGCTTACGAATGGCTTCTAGACTTTCAAAAACCGCAGAGCGAACCAACTCATCCAGCTGGGCATTATTTTCGATTTCAATACGGCTAACACGCTGTGAAATGTCTAAATATAGATTGGGTTTTTGAGCCGTCGATGTATTGGGATAAGCCAATGGGGAAATTAAACCTTGGGTAATATTTTCACCCAAACGTTGCCCGATACTTTGAATCTGCTGTTCAATGCGGCTGCCAACGATTGGCACTAAGCGCAATAGCTGCGTGAGTTCTGGGGTATCTTCGATGGCCTGACTGACGATTTGTCCGACATTTTTGGCGATCAATTCACGTTCAGTACGTAGCTCTTTGCTTAAATTTTCTTGCAAAATTTCGGCCAAGACTTGGGTGAATAATTCGCGGTGATGCTGAACGACATTGCTAATCAAATCTTTATGTGTGGTACTGGTGTTTAACTCATGTCTAACCCCATCGAGTACGGTGAGTACCACTCGATCAGCCAATTCTTCCATCACCACACGATAATAAAACAAAGCTTTCTTTTGCCATGCCGATGGCACGATTTGATAGCCCATTTCATACAGTCGATAAGCAATCACGCCCGCACGAAATAAACGCAGGAAACGTAAATGCGGCACAATAGCTAAAATTTCGTACCAATGTATAAACGGGAAGAAGAACCAGCGCTGATGGTGCTTGTTGATGCTAGCAATCGCCCAACGTACCAACAGTTCGACTATCAAAAAGATAATAAACCACGCTTCGGTGGTAATGACCCACGGATGCAAATGTTCACGGTAAAAACTCAGCACATCGGGCAGGTGGATACTGTTAAAGAACCAACTGCCAAGATTGCTCATGAGGAAAAAGTTCATGCATAGGCAGAACAAGTTAAAAACAATAATAAACACCATGAAAATGTCATAAATCAAAAATAGTTTGAATGACCAACTGTTTGGATTGACATGATGATATTTAGATTTCTTGTTTTGCGGCATGCTGTTCTGCGACATAAAAACTTCTTCTTAATTATTCAGTAACTGAGTATTTAGCTTTCATACGAGTAATGAGTTGGTCTTTCTCTGTCCACAGCTCATCCACCCAATGCTGAAATTTTTCACGGAACTCTACGTCATCTTCATAGTTGCCGCCATGCACCCACGTTGGAATTTCAATTTTACGTAAATCCACGGCTATGCGTGGAACTTCACCGAGCCAAAATTCGCCATAACCTGGTGCACCATTTGGATAGACGATGGTCATATCCACGAGAGCATCAACTTGATCCCCTAAAATATTGAGTGCCAGTGCTAAACCACCCGCTTTCGGCTTAAGAAGGTTTTGATACGGTGATTGCTGCTGCACATGTTTTTCAGGGGTAAAGCGAGTGCCTTCCAAATAGTTCAGCAGGGTAAAAGGCTGGCTCAATAACTGTTCACAAGATTTACGCGCTTCTTCCATATCTCGATATTTAAGTTCAGGATTTTTCGCGATTTGTTCTTTGCTATGACGTTTCATCATTGGGAAGCCTAAAATTTTAAAAGCTTGTCCCACAAATGGAATGAAAATGAGCTCCCATTTGGTAAAGAAACGCGTCAGAGGCATACGGGTTAAACCAAAATATTGGTTGACTGTCGTATCGACCCAACTTTGATGATTACAGGTCATGAGATAGCGACCCTGCAAATTTAAGTCGAGGCCTTCATCGATGGTAATGTCCCATTCGGTATTAGGCAGAACATGGTCAATCAGCCAGTTATTGACGGTGAGCCAACTGTTGGTGATTTTAATGTTGGTTTCATCGACCTTTTTTGATTTTTTAAAGAGTTTGGTCAGACCAAGGGCTAAAACAGGAGGACCATGGAAAAAAGTACTGCCTGTCATAACGGAACCGACGGTAAGTCCTTTGCTAATTTTTTTTAGTGTCGGTTGCTTATTTGTTTGAGATGACATATAAAAAGTCCTAGCGGAAATTGTCCAAATAATGATTGATTCTAGTAAATATAGTTCGAGTTGATTAAATAAAAAAGGGCATCTGCTGAACTGTGAAGAAATTGTGATGGAATTAACAAATAAATCTCGTATTCATATTACAAATTGTAACTAAACGTTTTATTATTAACAAAAAATCAATGGTTCAGCCATTTGTTTTACTTCATCATTTCAACCATACAACAAAACACAAAGAAGGAGGCATGCAATGCGTGCACTAGTAATTTCGGCAGTAGTTGGGGCAATGGCACTTACTGGTTGTCAAAACATGGAATATGACAAAGCAGCAATCGGTACTGGTCTAGGTGCTCTTTTAGGCGCTGGTATTGCTTATTCTAATGCTGATAAAGACAAAATGGGTCAAGCAGCTGCAATTGGTGCTGTAGTTGGCGCGGGTGCTGGTCTTCTTCTTGATAAGAAAGAACAACGTCTTAAACAAGAATTGGCTGGTACTGGTGTTGACGTAGGTCGTAATCCAGATGGTTCGATCAACCTTGTAATGCCATCAGTAACTTTCGCAACTAACTCTTCAACTATTCAATCTCAGTTCCAATCTGCGTTGAATGACGTTGCTAAAGTATTGCGTGAAGACGGTACTGCAAACAAACTTGCAATCGTTGTACATGGTCACACAGACAACACTGGTTCTGATGCGATCAACAACCCACTTTCTCAAAACCGTGCAAACTCAGTGAAAAACTACCTAGCATCTCAAGGTATTTCTTCAACTCGTATTACTGCACGTGGTTACGGTTCAACTTCTCCAGTAGCGGATAACTCAACTGCTGCAGGTCGTGAACAAAACCGTCGCGTAGAAATCTCAGTTTACGAAACTAAATAAGTTTTAGTTCGAAACGAAAGGCCACCCTCGGGTGGCTTTTTTTATGGCATTTTTAATGACCGATAAAATACATTTTGCATTAGGCAAGATCGTTTCAGATGACTATAATCATCCTCGAATTAATAAGAGGAAAGACTATGTCACTGGCAAGTCAGTTGAACGACAAGCAACTTGAAGCAATGAAATACACTCAAGGACCCTTGTTAGTACTTGCAGGGGCAGGTTCAGGCAAAACATCGGTAATTACCCGTAAAATTGCCTATTTGGTGAAGCATTGTGGTATTCCTGCGCACCGTATCACCGCGATGACCTTTACCAATAAGGCCGCGCGAGAAATGAAAGAGCGTGTGACAAAGCTGATGAGCCGTGAAGAGGCAAAAGGGCTGTCGGTTTCTACCTTCCATAACTTCGGGCTGAATATGCTCCGTTTGGAATTAAAAAATACACCACTGAAAAATAACTTTTCAATTTTAGATGCAGATGACTGCAAACGCATTTTGATGGACTTAATGCATCGTGACAATTTATCCGGTGCAGAAAGTAAAGAGCTGATTGCCAAAGCCATGAAAATGATTTCAGATTGGAAAAACGATCTGATTCCACCTGAGCAAGCGCATACCACCTGTGAAACAGCAGAAGACGTTCAGTTTGCACATCTGTATCAACTGTATGAGCGTAATTTACGTGCCTACAATGCTGTGGATTTTGATGATTTGATTGTCATGCCGACGCGCTTATTACAAGAAAATGCAGAAGTGCGTGATCGTTGGCAGAATCGAATCCGCTATTTATTGGTCGACGAATATCAAGATACCAACACCGCGCAATATATTTTGGTGAAATTGCTTGTGGGTGTCATGGGGCAGTTCACCGCGGTAGGTGATGATGACCAATCGATTTATGCATGGCGTGGTGCTAAGCCTGAGAACATGGCTTTATTGAAGGAAGATTTCCGTAATCTGAAGGTCATTAAGCTTGAGCAAAACTATCGCTCGACCAGTCGGATCTTAAAAGCAGCAAATACCGTTATTGGCAATAACCCACATATTTTCGATAAAAAGCTCTGGTCAGATAAAGGCCACGGTGAAGTGATCCGCGTGATTACTTGTCGTAATGACGATGATGAATCAGAACGCGTCGTAAAAGACTTGATCACGCATAAGCTGATGAACGGTAAAAACTGGAAAGACTACGCCATTTTATATCGTGGTAATTTCCAAGCGCGCGCTCTTGAGACACAGCTCCGCCAAATGCAGATCCCGTATAAATTATCGGGTGGTCAGTCTTTCTTCGCTCGTGCTGAAATTAAGGACTTGATGAGCTACTTGCGTCTGATCATTAACCCTGAAGATGACAGCGCATTCTTACGAATTATCAATACGCCAAAACGTGCGATTGGTCCTGTGACTTTGGAAAAGCTTGGTCTATTTGCGCAGGAAAGTAATTTATCTTTGCTCAGTGCAGCAGGGGATCAGCGCTTGAGCATGGCGATTCCGAAAAAAGCCACAACCCAATTGGCCGAATTTGCGGACTTTATTTCGACCTTTACCCGTGAATTATTAGAAGATGATGAGCCTGTTCCCATTATTCGTCGCATGATGATTGAAGCAGGTTATATCGACTATGTGAAAGAGTCTGCAGCGACACCTGCGCAGGAAAAAACCAAGCTGGATAATATTGAAGTGCTATATAGCAGTATTCAAAGTTTGATTAACCGTGCAGAAGATGTAGATGAAAAGAACATTGAAAGTGTGATTCGTAAGATGGTGCTGCTCGATATGTTAGAACAGCAACAAGAAGAAGAAGACACCGATAAAGTCAATTTGTTAACACTTCATGCGTCGAAAGGTCTGGAATTTCCATTTGTTTATTTGATTGGTCTGGAAGAAGAAATTCTGCCGCATAAGAACTCTATCGCTGCCGACACCGTAGAGGAAGAACGACGTCTGATGTACGTGGGAATTACTCGTGCACGCCAAGGTTTAACTATGACTTTGGCAGAGCAGCGTAAAGCCGGTGGTCAAATGCGACAAATGACACCAAGTCGCTTCTTGGACGAACTACCACAAGATGAATTGGAGTGGTTAGGACGCAAGAAAAAGCTGGCAGGGGATATCGATCCTAAACAGCAAGCACAGCATTATTTAGAAAATTTACGCGCGCTGATTAAGCGTTAAAGCTTAATGCGTAGAATATATTATTTATTTTTTGAAATTCGTTTTATTGAAACAGGAATGAACCATGAAAGTTCAAGTTAAAGTTCTCGACACACGTTTAGGTACGGAATGGCCAATGCCAACTTATGCAACAGCAGGTTCGGCAGGCCTTGATCTACGTGCATGTGTAGAAGAAACCACCGTGATTGAACCGGGTCAAACTGTTCTGGTAAAAACAGGTCTATCTATTTATATCGAAGATACGCAGTATGCAGGTTTAATTCTGCCACGTTCAGGCTTAGGTCATAAACACGGCATCGTGTTGGGTAACTTGGTCGGTTTGATTGATTCAGATTACCAAGGTGAATTGATGGTGTCTGTTTGGAACCGTAGCCAAACGGCATTCAGTCTAGAGCCGGGTGAGCGTTTAGCACAATATGTTTTAGTGCCAGTTGTACAGGCTCAGTTTGATATTGTGGATGAGTTTGAAGCCACTGAACGTGGTGCAGGCGGTTTTGGTCATACAGGTAAAAACTAATCAGTGCGAGAGTTTTTATTCAGTGCGTAGATAAGTAAAATGCCTACAATCAAGTAGTTAATAAAAAACCATCCTCGTGATGGTTTTTTATTTAGATGATTGTTATTTAAAATTTTAATTTATTAAAAATCAAATCTATATTTAGGCTTTTATCAAACTCGTTTATGGGTTTATCTCAAAAACTTTAATTCTGATGAATTTACTCGGTTTATATTTTAATAGAGAAGAATAAATTGCATTTTGTTTACTGATTTTAATTTGATCAATTTACTATATTTGTACAGAGAGGAATAGGTATTTAAAGATATTTGAAAAGTAAAATATATTTAGATGAACGGATGGTTTGATTGTTAGTGTGTCTTAATGTAATGATTTATTTATGAAAATATTTTTTATGGAAATAGGTATTATTGAGTCGATTGTAAGTTTTTGATCAGTCTTTAAATATTATTAATTGATTGTTAACTAAAATTGTTATAAAAAAGTTACACTTTTTTACAGGATTTTATCCTTTAATTAAAAGCTTAAATTCTCATGAGAATCTTAGATTTTTTAATTAATAAAGATGTAATTAGAAGAACATAGTATGGGTTCACTGTTTAGTCACTTTCCGCAACATATTTTTCGTGCATATGACATTCGCGGGAAAATATCGCTCTTAAATGCTGATTTAGTTCAGTCAATTGCTTGTGGCTTAGTCAAACAATATTTAGATGTAGGGCAAAAGAGACTTGCCATTGGCTATGATGCGCGTTTAACCAGTCCAACCTATGCAAAAATAATTCAAAAAGTCTGCCATGAGGCTGGCCTTGAAGCGGAAATTATTGGCTGCTGCTCAAGCCCGATGTTGTATTTTATTGCGGGACAATTTCAAGGCAATGGCATTATGGTGACGGCGAGCCATAATCCAAAATCAGATAATGGTATCAAGTGGATTATCAAAGGTGAGCCACCTTGTCCAGAGATGATTCAACACGTTGCAGTCGAAGCACGAAATTGTTTTTCATCGGAACGTGTGCATTTGATGACTGAAATTGAGCCACACGAAATCAAGCCTGAATATTGTTTGGCCTATCAGAAATTTATTTTAGATGACATTCATTTACAGCAACCACTTAAAGTTGTGATCGATGGCATGCATGGTTCAGCTGGGCATTGTGCAGCCTTATTATTAAATAAATTAGGCTGTGAAGTTTTGGCATTACGTTGCCAAGCTGATGGACATTTCCCTGATCATGCTCCAGATCCATCACAGCTCAAACATTTAACCCATCTCCGCCAAGCCATACAGCTACAAAAAGCCGATATTGGCATTGCTTTAGATGGTGATGGTGATCGTTTAGTGCTGATTGATGAAACTGGCAAAGTCGTTTCTGCAGATCGATTATTGTGTTTATTTGCTGAAATTTGTTTGACTCAAAAACCACATGCAGAGGTGGTATTTGATGTGAAATGTTCAACAATGATTCGGGATACCGTGTGCGATTTAGATGCGCAGCCTGTCATGATTCGAACGGGCAGTAGTTTCTTGCGAAAATATATTTCCCAATCTAAAGGCAAAGCGGTTTTTGGTGGTGAATACGCAGGGCATTATGTTTTTAATGACGGTCGTGGTGGTGGCTATGACGACGGTCTATATGCTGCCTTAAGGGTCTTAGAATATATTCAAACTCAGGGGCTGACATTGTCAGAAGCTTTGGCGAAATATCCAGAGCGCTTTAGTACCGAAGATTTATATGTCAGTACGCATCAGCATGATCCAGCGGAAGTTTTAAAGCAGGTTGAAGCCAATTCTACGCGAATTCTGGCACAAATCAGTAAAATTGATGGAATACGCCTTGATTTTGATGATGGATTTGGCATCATTCGAGCATCGAATACAGGTGAGTATTTCACTTTACGCTTTGATGCCAACTCATCAGCACGCTTAAAAGAAATACGAGATCTGTTTGTTTCCATGTTAGTTGAGCACTATCCAGACATTGCTCATGACATTCCAGATGCTCAATAAGGAGAGGCAAATGCCACATCAACATACTGGCATCGACAAAGCACAAATCCTGACGGAAGCTTTGCCGTATATTCAACGTTTTGCGGGTAAGACGCTGGTAGTGAAGTATGGTGGTAATGCCATGACCGATCCTGAGCTTGAGAGCTCATTTGCACGTGATATCGTGCTGCTGAAAACGGTTGGTTTAAATCCGATTGTGGTTCATGGCGGTGGTCCACAAGTGGATTCATTCCTCAAACAATTAGGCCGTGAGTCTGATCGTATCGACGGTATGCGCGTGACTGATCCTGCAACGATGGAAGTTGTCGAGATGGTCTTGGGCGGCAGCGTGAACAAATCGATTGTGAACTTAATCAATAAACACGGTGGCCGTGCAATTGGTTTAACGGGTAAAGATGGTAATTTGATCCGTGCGCAAAAATTATTGATGGAAAAAACAGCCGAAGATGGTTCAGTAAAACAGATTGATTTAGGTCTAGTTGGCGAAGTGGTTGGTGTGAAAACTGACGTACTTGAAATGTTTACCCAAAGCGATTTTATTCCTGTGATTGCACCATTAGGTGTAGACGAAGACGGCAACACCTATAACATCAATGCTGACTTGGTTGCAGGTAAAGTGGCTGAAGCATTGGGTGCGGAAAAGCTAATTTTATTGACCAATATCACGGGTGTTTTAGACGAAAATAAAAATCTGCTGACTGGGTTAACCACCCAAGAAGTCGATCGTTTGATTGAAACTGGCGTGATCTATGGCGGCATGATTCCGAAAGTTGGCTGTGCATTAGATGCAGTCAAAGGCGGCGTAATCAGCGCACATATTGTTGATGGTCGTGTACCTCATGCAACATTACTTGAAATCTTTACGGATCATGGTGTGGGTACATTAATCACCAATCGAACCAATGTGAAAAAAGCTTAAGATACTTAGCATTTTTTGATATAAAAAAGCCTCTTTTGAGGCTTTTTTATTATTTATCAGTTGGCTAAGTAACTTTTGAAAAGATCAAATAATGTATTTGCCCTGTTGGATTATAAAAACTCTTACAATGGCGCCGATTTTAGATTTACAACAACTAAAACTGTCATGCACAATAGAGAAATCATAGATTTACTGCTGAAATGATCGATATGTGCCAGCTGCTCGGAATGAATTGTGCGACTCCTACCGATATAACTTTTTCGTTTCGGGGATTTTCGCAGCGAGCAGGAATTACCTCAGATCATTGTGATGGCTTTGGTATCGCTTTTTTTGAAGATAAAGCATGTCGTTTATTTGTCGACAATCAATCTGCTGTAGAGTCTCCGATTGCTGAGCTGATCCGAAACTACCCGATTAAATCTCGCAATGTGATTGCACACATTCGTAAAGCGACACAAGGCAAAATTAATCTTGAAAACTCACATCCATTTAGTCGTGAATTGTGGGGCAGACAGTGGATTTTTGCACATAATGGCGACCTACATGGCTTTCAGCCTGAGCTCACAGGGCGCTTCAGCCCCGTCGGCAATACCGACAGTGAATTGGCCTTTTGCTATTTGCTCGAGCAAATGGTGAAACGTTTTGGTTATACCGAACCTACACTCGATCAGGTGTTTGATCTGTTATTAGAAATTTCTCCTAAAATTGCAGAACATGGCACCTTTAATTTTTGTTTGTCGAATGGGCAGGCGCTATTTAGTTATGCGATTACCAAGCTGCATTGGCTGGTTCGAGAGTTTCCATTTCAGCCTGCACAGTTGATTGATATTGATGTTGAAGTCGATTTTAGTGAAGTCACCACGCCTGAAGACCGTGTTGCCGTGATTACCACTGAACCCCTAACGCAAAATGAAGTTTGGACCGCATTTGAGCCGGGTGAAATGATTTTATTTCAACATGGCCGTCCAATACGTGCTGCAAAGACGGTTGTTGAACGTTTAGAACGTGAGCGGCTGGACCCATCTTTAAAACGTGTCACACGTGCAGATCAGTATTAATTTTGAATGAAAGATATTCATTATAAAAATGAATATCTTACACTTTATTGAATTAAGCGTGTTTTCTAAGATATTGAATTGATTAAAAAATATCTTAGCTTTATACTCGGGATTAAATAAATTAACATAATAAAAACAATTGATTACAATATAAATAGCAGTATTTCAATTAAAACCAACCTTTTTACTTCATTTTTATTTAAGTTCTTTAATTATATGATGAAATTTACGTGATAAGTCCTTCATATTTATAGGTGGTCGTAATGAAAATGAAATGGGTTCCAGAATACAATACTGGTATCGATGTGATTGACGATCAACACAAACGGATTCTTGACTACATCAATGAAATTGATGGCATTGACGCAAATACAGATCGTGATCGTGTAAAACAAATTCTGGAAAACATTATTGATTACACGCAATCACATTTTACCTTCGAAGAATCTTTACAAGAAGAAGCGGGTTATAAATATCGTGTGCCACATAAACGCGTACATGATTTATTTATTAAAAAAATTGAATCTTACCGCGACCGTTTTGAAATGGGGCATGCGATTGAAAATGAATTACATGAAGTGCTTTCAAAATGGCTGATTAACCATATTCAGCACGATGATGCTGATTATGTCGGTGCGGTTAAAGAAAATATGATGGGTATCATCAAAGAAAAAGAAAAGAAAAAAGGCAAAAATTGGTTTGCACGTTTCTTTTCATAAGCCCAAAAATGAAATAAAAACAATTAAATTCTTATAATATTATTTGCGCAGCAAATCACCTTTAAGGTGGTTTGCTTTTTGTTTTTGATTTTCAAGGCACGGCAAGGCAAAATAGCGCTAGAATTTTCAAAGGAATTTGTCATGCAGGACAATGCGATGTCGAAATGGTTATCGCCACTGATGGCGTTCTGTTTATCTTTTATCATTATTGCAACTTTAGCACCGGTAACAGGTATTCAAATTGAACGTCAGCTAGATTTCTGGCTGTTGTGGCTAGGTACAATGCTTATTTTAGCTTTACCACTATGTTATTTGGAGATTGCGTTAGCAAAACGCTCAAAAACCACAGCAGTCCAAGCGCTGTCTTCGCTGACACGTGATGCAGATGCTTCGCCAAAATGGCGTTTGGTGGGATGGCTTGCCGTAGTATTTATTCCATTTCTAGCAGGTGCCATGCTTTCAGCCGCGTCGCAATATGTGGCAACTTTTACAGCCAATGGTTTTGCTTATAGCATGATTTTGGCTGTCCTTGCGGTGATTGCATTTGCATTGTCATTTGTACCACGCCAATTTTTAGTGATCTTGACCACTATAGGTGTGATTGTTGCAGTGGTCTTGGCGAATGTCATGGGTACTGCATTGCCAGAATGGAAAATGACTACGCTTGAATTTAGTGAGTGGGGCAATGCAACAGTCTTGGCGCTCGTAGCAAGTGGTTTGGGGATGGGCTTGTACTGGCAGTCAAGTTTGCCAGCCGTGAAGCAACAAGAGATTGCAAGCAAAACGGTATTTCCAATTTGGATTGCTCAACTCTTGGCAGTGGTTGCCTTTGCTTTTTTCGCAGCAAAAGCACAAGTACCTGCTTTAGCATTGGTTGTGGGTTTAGTTGCAGCTTCTGCATTACTGATTCAAATGGCACGTGAACAATTACAACAACGCCAATTGGCTGTAGTGTTGCAATCGGCGATTTTATTGGTTGCCGTATTTGCATGGGCACTGAGCACGGTTGTACCAGTCTTTAATATTGCCTTGTTGGTTTGGGGCTTAATCATTTGTCTGATTTATGCGATTTTCGCAGGTTGGATCATGAAGATTAGTCATCTACGTAAGTCAATGAACTTCAGCCATGAAGCTTTCTATAATATTTGGCGTATTGCCGTACGTATCGTCTTGCCCTTGTCGATAGTATTGGCATTAGTAGCTGTAATTGGGCAGTTATTCTAATGACCGCTCAGTTACAAGTGTGGGTGGCTTATGCAGGCGTTGAACAGCAGATATTAATTCCGCTGAGCTTTAACCCCGGTATGACTGCTGAAGATGCCATTGTACAAAGCGGCATTCGACAGCAAGTTGAATTACCCGAAGAGTTAACCCTTGGAATCTTCGGGGCGCGTTTAAGCGATGCTTCTCAGTTACTTGAAGCAGGTGATCGCGTTGAAATCTATCGTGCATTAACCATTAATCCGAAAGATATTCGTCGTAATCGTGCCAAGAAAAACCCCGTTGGGCGTTATTGTCGAGGCAATCGTTTCAAGCAATTGTACTTATAAAAAAAACCCCTAAATTTAGGGGTTTATTTTTATATTAAAGCGACTATAGTGGTGGCGCAGTTAAAATCGCTTCTTTAGAACCCGGTAAGCCAGGTTGAGACTCAGGAATGGTTTCTAAGCCTTCAATTTTTTGAACGATACCATTTTGGTCAAAGAAGATTTTTAAGTGCTGACCATGTGCAGCAGGAATCTTGGCTTTTTTAGCATATGTTCCTGGGGTATACTTATAAATGTAGTCCCAACGCAACGGATTCATTGGATCGGCAACAGTTGGACTACCTAGCAAAAAGCGAACTTGTTGGTGGCTCATTCCCACTTGAATTTTAGCCGCTTGTGCTTGAGTTAAAGGTGTACCTTGTGGAATATCAACTTTATAAACGCCCAAGGTTGAACAGCCTACGAGCAATGAAGTGACGAATAACGTCAGCATGATTTTTTGCATTTTGCTAAACTATCCCAAATTAATTATGATGCATTTGATCCAAGGATAGATCATACTGCATCTAAACTTTGTTGCATATTCCAACTTTAATTTTGTTGAGAGACCTTTTTTCATGCCTATTTCAAATCAAGATTTACGTAAAGCTGGACTTAAAGTTACACTTCCACGAATTAAAATATTGGAATTGCTTGAAAATTCAAGACAACATCACTTAAGCGCAGAAGATATTTATAAGACTTTACTTGAACAGGGTGAAGATGTGGGTTTAGCAACTGTGTATCGCGTGTTAACACAGTTTGAAGCTGCAGGTATTATTCAACGCCATCATTTTGAAAACAATCATTCTGTTTTTGAGATTATGCAAGAAGATCACCATGACCATATTGTGTGTCAAAACTGCAATAAAGTGGTGGAATTTACTAATGATGTGATTGAGCATGAGCAACATCAAGTGGCAGAAAAATTTGGTTTCCAACTTACAGGTCACTCATTAAATCTTTATGGCTATTGTGATGCGCCTGAATGCCAAGAAGCATATCGTAAAAAATAATCCTATACGGATGAGAATGAATAAAAAAACAGACTTTATATGAAGTCTGTTTTTTTATGTCCGAAAGCATTATGCAAATTTAATGTTGACCATCAAAGGTAATATTTGAATTTGCACGCAGTAAATGCTCACCACCTTCTTCAGACAATTTAATTTGTAGACGCAGGTCGTTCGGTGAATCGGCATGTTTTAGCGCATCTTTGTAGCTAATTTGCTTGGCTTTATAAAGGTCATATAAAGCTTGGTCAAAGGTTTGCATACCCAGTTCACGAGAACGCTTCATCAGGTCTTTAATTTCGTGCACTTCACCCTTACGGATTAAATCTGAAATTAAAGGTGAGTTGATCAAAATCTCAATGGCAGCACGACGTGAATTACCATCAATGGTTGGAATCAATTGCTGCGCAACCATTGCTTTTAAATTCAAAGACAAGTCCATGAACAGCTGACTATGACGATCCGCTTCAAAGAAGTGAATGATACGATCGATGGCCTGGTTGGCGTTGTTGGCATGCAGTGTTGCAAAAACCAAGTGACCGGTTTCAGCAAAGGCAATCGCATAGTCCATGGTTTCACGTGAACGAATCTCACCAATCAGAATCACGTCAGGTGCTTGACGTAGCGTATTCTTTAAGGCAACTTCGAAAGAGTCGGTATCAATACCCACTTCACGTTGGGTAATGATACAGCCTCGGTGTTGGTGTACAAATTCAATCGGGTCTTCAATGGTAATGATATGACCTTTGCTATTTTCATTACGATAGCCAATCAAAGATGCCAAAGAGGTTGATTTACCTGTACCCGTTGCACCTACGAAAATGATAATGCCACGCTTGGTCATCGCTAATTCTTTTAAAATCGGCGGTAATTTCAACTCATCCATCGTTGGAATAACGGTTTCGATACGACGCAGAACCATACCTGGCTGGTCACGTTGTTGAAAGGCGCTGACACGAAAACGAGCAGATTTACTGGTATTACTAATGGCAAAGTTACATTCGCGCGTATCGGCAAATTCCTTACGCTGTTTGTCAGACATAATTGAATGTAAGATTTGACCGACAGTCGGGCCCGGTAACTTAGTCGAGCCAATTGGCAAAATTTGCCCATTGATCTTAATCGAGGGTTCAACATCGGCTGTAATAAACAAATCCGATGCTTTTTTCTCCACCATATAATCAAGTAAGCCGTTAAAATCCATAACGATCGCCCCAGAAAAATAAAAAAATTACAAGAAAGATTCGGGTTGTTTTGCTGCAGTCCGTGCAGTTTGCGTACTAATAATGCCTTTTGCGACAAGGTTTTTTAAGCTTTGATCGAGTGTGGTCATACCGTAGTTGGCACCCGTTTGAATCGCAGAATACATTTGCGCGACTTTGTTTTCACGAATCAAGTTACGGATCGCAGGAATACCGATCATGATTTCATGCGCAGCCACACGACCGCCACCATTTTTCTTGAGTAGGGTTTGTGAAATTACGGCTTGAAGTGATTCGGATAACATGGCACGAACCATATCTTTTTCTTCAGCAGGGAATACGTCAATCACACGGTCAATGGTTTTTGCGGCAGAGGTTGTATGTAGTGTACCGAAGACCAAGTGACCGGTTTCAGCAGCAGTCAGTGCCAAACGAATGGTTTCAAGGTCACGCATCTCACCGACTAAGATAATATCCGGGTCTTCACGCAGTGCGGAACGAAGTGCTTCGTTAAAGCCGTGCGTATCACGGTGTACTTCACGTTGGTTGACCAAGCATTTTTTTGATTCGTGTACAAATTCGATCGGGTCTTCGACCGTTAAAATATGGTCATAACGGTTGTCGTTAATGTAATCAACCATCGCAGCAAGCGTGGTTGATTTACCCGAACCTGTTGGACCGGTCACCAATACGATGCCACGTGGATATTCACAAATATCTTTGAAGATTTGGCCCATGCCAAGATCTTCAATGGTTAGTACTTTTGAAGGAATGGTACGGAATACGGCACCAGCACCACGGTTTTGGTTAAATGCGTTCACACGGAAACGAGCCACACCAGGTACTTCAAATGAAAAGTCAGTTTCTAATTTTTCTTCGTAATCACGACGCTGTTTATCGTTCATGATGTCGTAAACCAATTTGTGCACTTCTTTGTGTTCAAGAGCAGGTAGGTTGATACGACGAACTTCACCATCCACACGAATCATCGGTGGCATACCAGAAGATAAATGTAAATCCGAAGCGTTATTTTTGGCAGCAAAGGCCAATAGTTCTGTAATGTCCATAAAATCCCCGAGATAAAAATTAAATCTTAATTATTTTGATAGAATAATAAGGCTTTCCCACAGCTTAACCAACACTTAGTTGCAGGGCAATGCAAAAAAAGATGAATGAAATGAGAACCCCGTCAATGAATAAACTTCAAGAAGCACGAAATCAAGTTTTGCAGCAAATTGAGCAGGCTTGCCAACTTGCGGGTCGCCCACAGCAGTCGGTTGAATTATTGGCTGTATCAAAGACGCATCCTGCTGAAATGCTAAGAGAAATGTATGCAACGGGGCAACGATCATTTGGTGAAAACTATCTGCAAGAAGCGCTTGAAAAAATTGAGGCTTTGGCAGATTTAGAGATTGAATGGCATTTTATAGGTCATGTACAGCGTAATAAAACCAAACATTTGGCTGAAAAGTTTGCGTGGGTGCATGGGGTAGACCGTTTGATTATTGCGGAGCGTTTATCAAGCCAGCGAGAAGCGACTCAAGCGCCTTTGAATATTTGCCTACAAGTCAATATTGACGCGCAAGATACGAAGGATGGCTGTCAGCCGAATGAAGTAGCAGATTTGGTCGCACAGATTTCTACGCTACCGAATTTACGCTTACGTGGACTAATGGTAATTCCTGCTCCAAACAATCCACAAGCTTTTGTTGATGCTAAAGTGCTCTTTGAGCATGTCAAAGCACAGCATACGAAACCTGAGGATTGGGATACCTTAAGCATGGGGATGTCAGGTGATATGACAGATGCGATTGCTGCCGGATCCACCATGGTTCGCGTGGGGACAGCATTGTTTGGCGCACGTGATTATTCAAAATAGGACAGAAGATTCAGCCTGCTTTCAAAAACTAGGCTTATAAAGTGTAAGCACAGCAGATAAATTTTCACAATAGATGAAACCTATGGGTTCAAAGTGAGCCTTTTAATTTGAACTTTCCATTAAAGTTGAGTACAAAATAATCAGGATGTTTTTGATATTGAAGTAATTCACACTTGGACAAATAGGGAAGTTCATGACGGCATATTATCAGTTGATTCAACGCGATGTAGATGCGCAAGGCTGTGTCACGGCACATTACCATTCGACCAATTTAGCACAAGGTGCATGGAATGCACATGAGCAACACATGGCACCAGCTACAGGCATTATTTGTGCTGAATTAGACCGTTTTTCACCACGTCATGATATGCGTATCGGGCGCATTAGCCTCGATATTTTGGGCTTAATTCCTGCTGGCGAGTTTGAAATAATCACGCAAGTGATTCGTCCGGGAAAAACCATTGAACTGATTGAATCTGAAATGCGGGCGCAGGGCAAAAGCTGTATTGTCGCAAGGACATGGCGAATGATGACGCAAAACTCAATAGATATTTCTGGAGTTGAAGATCATCAGGTTTGGGGGCCAGAAAATGCGCCCATTTGGGAAGGGATACACCAATGGCCGGGCGGGTTTATTCAGTCGATTGAAGCTCGAAGTCATGAGCGACGAGCTGGTAAAGGTATTGTTTGGTTGACTACAACATATGACATGATTGAAGGTCAAACAACCGTAGATTTTGTCAGGTTAATGGGGTTAGTTGACACCGCGAATGGCATCGTACCGCGGCAGGAATTTCCCGTAAAATGGGGCTTTCCAAACTTAGATTTGCAGATTCATTTGTACCGTATCCCGGCAGGGAAATGGCTTGGACTAGAAACGGTTCAACAATATGGAACAGATGGAATCGGTTTAAGTAGTACGATTCTGCATGATCTACAAGGTCCATTTGGACGCAGTGAACAGATTTTAACGCTACGTCCACTTGGGACGTAGCGAGCTAGAGAAGCAAAAATTATACAGCCTGCTTTAAGCAGGCTTTTTTAAGACACGATTTGGATGGTACTTGCACTTGCTCCGACAGGATTGACCTGAATTTGCACAGGAATTCGTTCGTGCATTTCTTGAATATGCGAGATCAATACTACTTTACGGCCTTGGTTTTGCAACTGATCTAGAGCATTCATGACCATGTGTAGACTTGAGGCATCTAGCGTGCCAAATCCTTCGTCAATAAATAGGCTTTCGATTTTCGTTGTTCCTGATGCCATGCTTGCAATGGCTAAGGATAAAGCGAGTGCTGTTAAGAACGACTCACCACCTGAAAGCGAAGAGACAGAGCGAGTTTCGCCATCCATGTCATGATCGATAATGGCTAGACTTAAGGAATTTTCAAGGCGCTTTAAGGTATAGCGCTGTGAAAGTATCGCCAATTGCTGGTTAGCATACTCGATTAAAATATCAAGGTTATATTGCTGCGCCAAATCACGGAACTTCTTGCCCGTTGCATCGCCCATTAAGCTCGAAATTTTATTCCAACGATGTTCTTCAGATTGGATCTGTTGAATCTGATCGGCAAATTGTTTTTGTTTGCTGAGGTTAGAAAAATGAACATCTAACTTACTTTTAAGTTGATCTCTAAGTTCTTGCTGTTCTGCAAGGGCTTTAAGATTTAGTGCAATGACACGCTCGATTTGTAAAATTTGTATTTCAGGCTGTGTTTTTAAATGCTGTTTCAACGTTTCTTGAATAGCCTGAATGCCTGCTTGAGCATCTGAATAGGCACGTTCTGCATTTAAAACACGCTGTTTAAGCTGCTGTTCTTGTTCATATGAAATTGCACTAAGTTGCGCTAACAGCGTTTCACTAAATTCTGAATTTTGGCTCATCCATTGTTGAAGCGTATTTTCAACATGCCTCATTTGAGTGACTAATTGTGTTTGCTGGGTGAGGTATTCTTTTAAGCGACTTTGACTGGTTTCAAAGGCTTGACGTACTTGATCGAATGTTTGACGAGCCTGATTGAATCTCGTCTGTAACAGTTGTCTGTTTTGGTCAAAATCATTTAACCAATCATGTGGTTTTTCAACTTGTGTTTGGGTCATCTCAAAAATAGTTTGAATCGCAATATCACTATTTTTTTTGCCCTCAATTGTTAAATTTTCAATTAGATTTTGAGCCGTTTGAATTTTTTCCTGACTAAATTTAATTTGTTGCTGATAGTGCTCAAGCTGTTGTGAAGTTTGATTATATTGAGTATTTAACTCGTGGCGTTGCTTTAAGTAATTTTGACGTTGTTGTAGTGTGTGATAAATCTGTTCAGCCGCGCTTAAAGTCGACTGTTCCCATAATTTTTTTTCTACGTCATTCAACACAATGAGAATATGCTGAATATTGATTTCAGCTTGTTGCACACTGGATAAGTGCTGTGTGGTTTGTTGAATTGAAGTTATGAGTGCATGACTTTGTTTTTGAGCATTTTCATGTGAAATTAAGGCATCTTCAGTTTGTTTTTGCGCTTGTTGTGATTCATTGATTCTTGTCTGAATCAGTTGCGCCAAGGCTTCATGCTGATGTGAAAAATCAAAAGAAATATTTAGAATATTTAATTGTTGTTGAAGCGCATTTTTTGCCTGATCAAGTTGTATTTTTAAGGTCGCTAGCTGTTGCGCATTGGCATCCATTAACGCGGTTTGCTGAGTGGAGGTGGTTTGTAATTTTTGCCAAGCTTCGAAAGCCACTTTTTCCAATGCAAGTGCTTGTTGTTCTTGTTGCGTTTGTAGTTTCAGTAATTCATCAGAAAAAGCTTCTTTTTCTGAATAAGGATGATGGGTACTTCCACAGACTAAACACGCTTCGCCATCGACCAAATCTGCACGCAATTTTTCAATATTTTCCGTATTCAGTAAGCGCTGTTGTTGCAACATGTGTTGCAGTTTTTCACGCTCATTTTTCTGCGTTTGATAGGTAAGTTCGGCCGTTTTTAGCTGCGTATGACTTTGTTTAATTTGCTGAGCTAGTGTACGTTTCACCGTCATGAGATTGTTGTTTTCAGCATCAATATTTTGGAAGCTTTGCCATTGTTGCTGAACAACATTGAGCTGATTTAATTTTTGTAAAAGCTGGTCACGTTCGTAACGTAGTGATGAAATTTTCTGATTGAGCGCATCTTCTTGCCCAACTGTTTGCGTTAATTTTTCAAGTTGTTTTTGTTGTGTCTGTAATTGTGTATTGGCTTGTTGCACATTGCCATAATTTTTTTCAAATTGTGCATAACTTTGAATAAATCGTTGAGTCTGTGTGATATGCGCTGAAAGTGCATCATCGAGTGAGGCAAAGTGATTTGAACTTTCTAGCTGTGCCGTGTGTTGAGCAATATTGGTTTGCAGTTGCTCAAGCTGTTCCTTCATCTGTTTTTCATTGTTGATATGCGGAACAAGTTGGTTTTCAATCTCTTTAAAATCACCTTGCGCTTTGCGTAATTGATCTACCAATACAAGACGTTCAGCAATCCGGTCACGCACCAGTTTAATTTTGTCTTGATGTTGAATCTCAAATTGATGCTGTTGTTTTTGTTCTGTATCTATTTTTTCAAAGATGGTTTTTTCAGCATTGAATTGTTGTTCAATCTCTGAAAAATGCTGTTGTGCATGTGTCAATTGCGGCTGTAATTGTGCAATTTCAAGCTTGATATTTTTTTGTTGAATTACACTTGGGCGTATAGATGAAAAGCGTTCAAGTTGTTGCAGTTGTAGCTTTTCAGGCGCAAGTGCATCAAGTTGTTGTTGCTGATTTTGTAGTTGTTGCTGACGTGCTTGCACATCAGTTTCGTATTTTTGCTTTTGTTCATACCACTGTTGATTTTTTTCGAACGCTGATTTTTCTATTTCCAGCTTTTTATATTCTGTAGAAACCGTATTGAATTGATTCGTGGTTGTTATTAGATCTTCATCAGACAATATTTCAATATGTCCTAAAACATTTTCCAGCTCTTTACGCTGATTGGCAATTTGTTTAGTTTTTTCAAAGGCCAATTGACCAATTTTTCCGAAAATACTGGAATTGGTCAGATATTCCAATAGCTCGCCACGTTCATTATCACGCGCTTTTAAAAAAGCGGTCACTTCTGACTGAGCCAATAAAACGGCACGGGTAAATTGCTCAAAACTGAGCTGGGTAATCCGTGAAATTTGGCTCTCAACCGCTTTGGTTTTATCCGCAACGACACTACCATCCGTTAAGCATTTCAGTGAACGCTGTACGCTTTGCAATTTGCCATTTGGGTTTTCACGGGCACGTTTAATTTCCCAGCGTGCAGCATAGATTTTTTGGTCTTGAGCAACAAAGCTGAGCTCGGCAAAGCCTTGACCTGTGCCACGGCGTAATACGGTTTGCGGTGAGTTGGTTGGCAACTCTGAACCATCTACATCGATGAGTTTGCCATCACTGTCTTTTAGTCGTGGCACACGGTTAAACAGCGCCAAACACATGGCATCTAAAATGGTCGATTTACCTGCACCTGTTTTACCAATAATTGCCACTAAGCCTGCACTAGCCAATGGCTCAGATTCAAAATCAATAAAATGCTCACCCGCTAAAGATGCCAAGTTTTTAATGCGTATAGATAAAATTTTCATAGCAATTCCTTAAGCGTTCGCATCATCTTCAAGTGATTTTTGTGCTTCATCGACCAAACTTAAAAAATCTTTCATTACGGTGTCATCAGCACCGTAGCCCTGTTTTTCCCAAAGGTTTTGGAATAATTTTTCAGGCGTAGGCGGATCCAGGTTGATTGCAGCTTGTTGCTGATAATTTTGATCTGAATTTAAATAACGGCGGCTGATACGCACCAAACGATAACGGTTTGGCGCTAAAGCTTCTTCAAACTGCTGTCTTAAATTAGGTGCTGGCGGGGTGTCGGTATGATATTCAATTTCGACATATTCACGCTGATCAATATCTTCAATTTCACCGCTCGCCAAAGCGGATAACTGCGTTAAAACCTCCGTAATGCTGCCTTTGATGCGATGCAAATGCACGCTGCGCGGAATCGCTAAGGACTCTATTTGAAAGCGTGATTCATCCTTTTGATTCGGGTCAATACTGATCTCAAGCACTTGATGCTTATAATTGATTTCACTAAAGGACAGGGGAATTGGTGAGCCGCTATAACGGATATGAGCCTGTCCGACTTTTTGCGGTTTATGCAAATGTCCAAGTGCCACATAGTCAATTACATCATCAAACAGTGCAGTTGAAAGCGCTTCTTCATTGCCAATAATAATCGGTCGTTCTGAGTCCGAGGTTTCACCGCCTTGCATGTGGGCATGTGACATTAAAATTAAGGCTTGATCTGAGGTTTTACGAGATTTGGCTTCCGCAATTAATTGCTGATGCACATAGGCAATGGCGTTTTGGCTATTGGTGGTTTGATCATTAAAACCGGTAATCTCGGCAGCACGTAGAAAAGGTAAAGTCAGGCACCATGCCACTACATTTTTGTGTTCATCATAAATAGGTACCAGCAGTCGGTCTAAATCGAGCAGACCTTCGGTATTTTTATGGACCACGCCAACTGCTTTGGCATGGTATTTTTCTAATAAGGGTTCAACTTGTTCAATACGGTAACCTGAGTCATGGTTGCCTGCGATCATCAGGGTTTGCATGTGCGGGGCACGCACATGCGCATCGGCTAAAAATTGATAGAGCTGTTTTTGCGCTTTGGAAGCTGGGTTGATGACATCAAAAATATCGCCAGCTATCAGCAGGGCATGCGGCTGCTTTTGTTCTATTTGTTCGAGTAACCAATGAAGAAACTGTTCGTGTTCGTAGTCACGTGAGTGGTTATAGAAGAATTGTCCTAAATGCCAATCAGAAGTATGAAAAAAACGAACAGTCATGCAAGCCCCCAAAAATCAAAAAAATTGATTGGGGTCTAAAGTATCACAGATGTTCACATTTTCGAGGGTGATTAATCATTCATACGTCAAACTAAGTCGTTCTCGACAGTTACAAGGTCATCAATCTAAGCTGTTACTGTGCATTTGAATCGACTTGTACGAGGCCAAAGGTATTGTGGTCTGGGTCTAAGAAATAGCCTTGCCAACATTGACCAGGAATCGCAAATTTTTCCATGGCAATTTGACCACCCTGCGCCAAAATTTTCTCAGCGATATGGTCGAAATCTTCAACTTCAAAACTACAGGTAAATGCATTGGTGCCGCAGTGCATCGGTGGAATCTGAGCAGGGCGTTCTAACAGGCCACCATGAATGCCTTGAGTTTCAATACGGAAGTACTGAATTGGCAGCCCTTCGACTGGGGTAAACGACCAACCGAAAACCGCAGAATAAAAGGCAACCTCACGCTTTGGATCAGAACTTTGAATTTCAAAATAGCAAAGCTGGTTCATTGTTATTACTCTTTCTTTGATGGATTGCACATTTCAAATGACAGTGATTTGAAATTAGGTTAAAAAATACCAAGAAATAGGAATATAAAATGTTGTTCTAATCCTGTATATAGATCAATTGTTGTACAGCAGGTGTATTACCTGCATTTGGGGTAGCAGGAGATGCAACATGCCAAATAATCCTTTTGATGAAGAAAAACTTGCAAATAGTATGGTGTATAAGACTTTATTAGAGTCTACATTAGCCATTCCTTGGTGTATTGATTGGGACAGTAAAACATTCAGCTATATTGGACCGCAAATTGAAAAGTTGCTCGGTTGGAAGCAAAATACTTGGCGCACCGTTCAGGACTGGGCATCACGTATGCATGAGGAAGACCGTGATTTTGTGCTGAATTATTGTGTTTCGCAGTCGATGGCTGGTATAGATCATGAGGCAGATTATCGCGCACTTAAAGAGGATGGTTCATATCTTTGGATACGTGATGTTGTGCATGTCGTGCGTAAACCAAATGGTGATGTAGATTGCCTCGTAGGATTTATGTTTGATATTTCCGAACGTAAAAAACAAGAAGAACAGTTACAAAAATTGCAACGTCAGCTCGAAGAATATTCATATAAAGATGGCTTAACCGGTATTGCCAATCGACGTTTGTTTGATGACTTTTATCAACGCGAATGGTTGAACGCGATACGCACACAAAAGCCACTGAGTTTAATTCTGATCGATTTGGATTATTTTAAACAATACAACGACTTGAATGGTCATGTGATTGGGGATACATGTCTGCGTCAAATTGCGAAAAGTTTGGAATCTTGTTGTACACGACCTCGTGATTTAGTCGCGCGTTTTGGTGGTGAGGAATTTGCTTGGATTTTACCAGAAACCAATGAGGCAGCAGCAGCAGTGATGGCCGATAGAATTATGGAGGCCGTGCGTGCTGCACGATTACCGCATAAAGCTTCAGCGGTGTCTGAACTCGTCACACTCAGCATGGGGGTAAAAACCATTATTCCATCAGATCTAGATAATCGAATGCAATTTTTGGATCAGGTCGATAAAAACCTCTATGTAGCGAAAAGACAGGGGCGTAATCGCTATTGTGCTGCATAACATGGCTTTGCTGTTGTGACTTATTTTAAAGTTGCAGCAAGTTTTTAGTCAGTCGATATTTTATCGGCTGATTTTTTTGGGTGTAGAATATAAAAATTAAATGCTGAATACATAAGGCACAAAATAAAAGACCGACGATTCGAGTGATGATGAAATCGTCGGTCAAAAAATCGATTTCAAATTTAAGTGATGGCTGCTGTTCATACTTAAATTCAAAATGAAACTTATTGCTTTTAAAAAGGTCACCGAAACATTGTGGATGCCGTCCAAATCATCGGTTGCTACAGACCTTGTACCCTATATAACGTAGCTGATTACAGATTGGTTGACATGAAAATGAAAAAAAATGCATTTTTTTTTATACTAGGTGTCAACTTCTTCTTGGGTTAGGGTCATGGTGTCTTTAACACGTTATTTTTTCTTGTTTTTTTTCATTTGTTTAATCATGACCTGTATTTGCGGTGTGATCGCAGCATTATTGCCACAGGGTGTGGGTGGTATTTTAACGGTCGTACCCTATCTGATTGCCATGATCGTGGTGTTATTTCGGTTTTTAAATAAAAATCAGAGAGCACCGACACAGGCAGAACGTAAAAAATTTACCCTAGGTTTTAGCCTGATTTTTTGGTTATATAATTTTGGTTTTGTACTTTTGGGTATCGCAATTTTTTCAAGAAAAGATCCTGAAATTTGGCAAAATTTAATGCTCTATGTTCAACATCCTCAGTTTATGAGTTTAATGGTGATCATGTTATTACTGATGGCTATCCCTTTGTATTTAATCACCTATTGGTTTTATGGTCCGCAAGCACAGCGGATGGCTTCTCAAAAGTTTGGCGCATAAAGCTTGATCATCTGGTGATCTTGTTCTATAGATAACAGTATTATTTCATATAGATAAGAACAAATTATGCATCAGCCCACAGTACTGCTGACGGGTGGCAGCGGTTTTATTGGCACACATCTCATCAAGGCACTTTTAGCTGCGGATTATAAAGTGATTGGGCTCAGTCGTAAGGCTGGGCGTATTTCTAAATCACCACATTTAACTTGGGTACAGCAGCTCGATCAAATTCCTCATGACAGAATTGATTATGTGATTAATCTTGCAGGTGAAAGTATCGGCAAAGGTCGCTGGACAGAGACGCGTAAACAGCAATTATTAGAAAGTCGGGTCAAAACCACAGAAGCGCTGTATCAATATTTACGTAAACGTAAAATTTTTCCGAAATGCATTATTTCAGGTTCGGCTGTTGGCTATTATGGTATTGATATTGAAGAACAATGGACAAAAGTGTGCGATGAAAATGCTGCACCACAAGCCATTTTTATGTCAGAGCTATGCCAAAGTTGGGAGCAAGTCACACGCCAATTTCCTGAACAAAATACCATTATCACACGACTAGGTGTGGTCTTGGCTGAAGGTGGCGGAATCTTACCGCAAATGCTGCGACCGATTCAGCTCAATTTGGTCAACAAAATAGGTTCCGGTCGGCAGCCTTTTGTGTGGATACATATACAAGATGTGATCCGAAGTATGCTGTTTTTAATGAAACAAGCAGAGAAAAAACATGCATTGCTTGAACCCACGCCAATCGATCCGCATATTTTTAATTTAGTTGCGCCTGAAAAATCGACACAGGCTCAATTTGCGCAGATTGCAGCACGTCAATTAGCCAAAAAGCCGTGGCTCAATGTGCCTGCAATTGTTTTTAAAATTTTATTGGGTGAGCAATCGCAATTAATTTTAAATGGTCAACTGGTTCAGCCAGCTGCTTTATTACAGCAAGGCTTTGAGTTTAAATTTCCGACGTTAAAAGAAGCCTTGCAGGATTTATTGGCTTAGTTGAATTTGACGGATTGACCATTATTCGACGCTTAACAATGCATCTTGAAACAGGCGAGTTGGACTATAGTTGTCTGCATTGAATGAAGGCGTTTCCCCAGTCATCAGTTCAGCCAATAACTGAGCTGAAGCAGGTCCCATACATAAACCATTTCTAAAATGCCCAAAATTTGCCCATAGATTGTCGAAATTTGGCATCTGCCCAATATACGGAATCCCTTCAGGGGAAGATGGACGCAGGCCAGCCCAAGATTTCACAATCGGAAAGTTGGCAAGCTCTGGCACCATGTCAAAGCATGATTCTTGAATATGCTGCAAGGTTGTATTTGTTGTCTGAGTATCAAAGCCACATTGGCGCATACTTGAGCCGCAAACCACATGACCGTCTTGGCGTGGAATCAAGTACATGACTTTATTCATGCACATGGTCGGCAACCAGTTCTGCGGAGTTTTAAAGAGAAGCATTTGTCCCTGCACGGGTTGTACGGGTATCTCAATGTCTAGTTGTTCACTCCATGCGGCTGACCAAGCGCCCGTGGCAATAACGAATTGATCTGCTGTATGTTGTGTACCATCTGCGGTGGTGATGGACTGGATACGATTGTCCGAATGGTTTAATTGGCGGATCGGGCAATGTTCATAAATCTGAACTTTGGGATGCTGCTGTAAATAAGCCGTTAATGACTGCAAAAGTCGTGGATTACGGATGTTGGCTAATTGCGAAAAATAAATTCCATGTGCAAAGCGTGCTGAAATGTGAGGATTAATCTGCTCAATTTGATCGGATTGTAAATAATCAGCGTGTTGCATTGGGTCTTGGTGCAAACGGGCATAAGCTAAGCCAATTTCAAAATCATCTTCATCAAAAATCAACATGCCAGTTTCATGAATTTCAAAATCAATCCCAGTCATAGGTTTTAATTTTTCATTCCATTTTTGGTAGCTCTGCTTGCCATAACGTGCGAGCGCATTGACTTCATTGGGATATCGCCAAGGATACATCGGGGAGAGGATGCCACCACCAGCCCATGATGCGGCAGAACCTGTGCGTTGTTGGTCGAAAATCGTCACCGTACAACCGCGTTCAACCAGTTCTAATGCGCTGAGTAAACCACTAATACCCGCCCCAATAATGGCAATATTCATGTTCTTTTAACCGATGAATGTATGAGTTTGATCTTAACTTCAGCAACGCCGAAGTTTTTCTTCCAAGACTGTTTTTTAAATTTTACAGATATAAAAAAAGCCTTCCTGAACGTTACCATTTCAGGAAGGCTTTGCAGGTTATTTCATGTCTTTCAACATGAGTGCTGCATCTTCAGCAAAGTAAGTCCAGATCCCATCTGCACCTGCACGGCGGCAGCTCATCAGCGATTCGATAATCACGTTTTCAGACAGCCAACCATTTTGAATGGCACCTGCCAACATGGCGTATTCGCCACTCACTTGATAGACAAATGTTGGAACACCGAAATTATCTTTGACTTCACGGACGATATCTAAATACGGCATACCCGGTTTTACAATCACCATGTCGGCGCCTTCTTGGATATCCAGTGCGATTTCATGTAAAGCTTCTGCACGGTTACCGATGTCCATTTGATAGTTATATTTATTGCCACCTTTGAGGTTGCTTGAAGAACCTACCGCATCACGGAATGGCCCGTAAAAGCTAGACGCATATTTTGCAGAATAAGCCATGATGTTGGTATAGATATGGCCATTGGCTTCAAGGGCTTGGCGAATTGCACCGATACGACCATCCATCATGTCACTTGGTGCAACCACATCTGCACCCGCTTCGGCATGGCTGAGCGCTTGTTTAATTAAGCATTCAACGGTTTCATCATTCAGTACATAGCCGATATCATCAATGATACCGTCTTGACCATGTGTGGTGTATGGGTCGAGAGCACCATCAGTGATGAGAACCATTTCTGGTAGTTCTTTTTTTAATAAACGGATGGTGCTTTGGACTAAGCCATCTTCATGCCAAGCTGCTTCAGCCGTTAAGCTTTTATCTTCCTGTGGTGTAACTGGGAACAAAGCTAATTTTGAAACACCCAATTCGAGTAAACGTTCTGCCTTTCTTAGTAACAAGTCAGCAGATAGACGCTGTACGTTTGGCATGCTTGGAATGTCTTGAGTTTGTTGCTGGCCTGGCAACACAAATACTGGATAAATGAGATGATCAGTCGTCAGTTGAGTTTCACGCACCATAGCGCGAAGCTGGTCATTTTTACGAATGCGACGCATGCGAGTGGCAGGAAAAGCTGGACGATTGAACGTATAGGTCATAACAATCTCATTGATCAGTATTAAACTTTGACTATTGTAGACGCATAATGAGGGTTTGGCGCACCCCGTATTATTTTTTTATTCAATGACAGCGATTCGAGTAGGCTATGACAGATGTAAATAAGAGTTGGACCGGTAATATTGACCTAAACTCGAAGATTGAAATCGATACTTTATTAAATAACATTGCTCAAGCATTTAACAGCTCCCCATTTTTTGTACACAATGCAATGAAAATGACGGTGATCGATGGTCAGATCGAAGCACGTGTGGACATGGCCAGTAATCTAATAGGAAATGTCGCATTCCAAATTTTACATGGTGGTGTTGCGGCAACTTTACTCGACAGTATCGGTGGTATCTCTGCAATGGCAGAATTGTATAAAAAGGCCACAGCTGAAGATCTAGCAGAAACGAGTAAAAAGGTATCTCGCTTAGCGACCGTCGATATGCGTGTGGATTATTTGGCGCCAGGACGTGGACAGTATTTCGTTGCACGAGCTGAAACCTTACGTTTAGGCCGTAAGGGTTGCACTATGCGTATGACCATGGTTAATGATGAAGGTAAAGCGATTGCAACGGCGATTGCATCGTATGCTTATTAAGCCATTTTTAAGTTAACACATTCAAAATGATGAAAAAATAAAGTCCAGTATTGGCAGCAGGGCATGATTTTATCCTGTTGCCGACGAAAAAAAGACTGACGAGTTACATTTTCTATTCTCAGGATATGATTTTTTAGCTTTAAAATGCCGGAAAATTGAAGAAGATAGACTTTCTCACGACACCATTATCTGACAGCAAAGTTGACATGCTTTGCAAAGCTCATGATGCCATGACCAAGTCTGCTAGATTTAGGACAAATCTATGACAGATACCGTTAGTAACCTGCCAGAAACCCCATCTACAGAGCAGCCCACCGATCAGGAATTAAAAGCACGCAGAAAAAAAGGCCTTGGTATAGTGGCTGTATTGATCGTGATTGCTTTGGTGATGTATTTGATTTGGTCAATATTTCTAAATCATTCCGTCAGTACCGATAATGCCTATGTCGGTGCAGAAACAGCGTCGATTACCTCGATGGTCACGGGGCAAGTGGCAGAGGTTTTGGTGAGTGATACGCAGCAAGTGAAAAAAGGCGATGTGCTTGTTCGCATTGATGCTCGTGATGCTGAAATTGCCTTAGCTCAAGCTCAGGCTGAATTACTTAAAGCAAAACGCCAATACAAACAAACAGCGGCGAATAGTAGCTCTTTAAACTCACAAATCTTTGTCAGTGATGATGCGATTCATAGTGCAAGCGCACAAGTCGCCAAGGCACAAGCCGATCTGAATAAAGCACAAGATGAATTACAACGTCGTCAACAATTGGCTGCTTCGGGTGCGATTTCTAAAGAAGAATTAAGCACAGCGCAAAGTGCTGTGAATACCGCTAAAGCCAGTTTTGATGTGGCTCAAGCAGGGCTCGCTCAAGCCAAATCTAGTCAAAAAGCGGCGCAAAGTAATAAAGCGGCGAATGATGCATTAATTCAAGACAGCAATGAAAACTCAACCCCAGATGTTTTAGTTGCGCAAGCACGTCTACAACAAGCCCAGTTAGACTTAGAACGTACACAAATCAAAGCACCTTTTGATGGTGTGGTGACACGTCGTAATATTCAAGTTGGGCAACGCATTGCACCGGGAACGTCATTAATGATGGTGGTGCCAGTCTCTCAGTTATATGTTGATGCCAACTTTAAAGAAAGCCAATTGGCAGGGGTGCAAGCGGGTCAAAAAGTTGAACTGACATCTGATCTGTATGGTGACAAAGTTAAATTTAATGGCATAGTCACTGGTTTTTCTGGTGGCACAGGTTCAGCATTTGCCTTGATTCCAGCACAAAATGCCACAGGAAACTGGATTAAAGTGGTTCAGCGTTTACCTGTGAGGATACGTTTAGATCCAAAAGAGTTGGCAGAACACCCACTCCGTGTGGGGCTGTCTATGGAAGCGACGATTGACTTGAAATCGAAGTAATTGCCTATGAATCAGCAAATGCAAATGACTGACCTGAAAGGTGGTCGTCTGATTCTCGCTGCCTTGGTCTTGGCATTGGCGAACTTTATGGTTGTGCTCGACATGACCATTGCCAATGTATCTGTGCCGCATATTACCGGTAGCCTTGCAGTATCGGCATCCCAAGGGACATGGGTCATTACCTCTTATGCCGTGGCAGAAGCGATTTGTGTGCCATTAACCGGTTGGCTCGCTGGACGCTTTGGTTCTGTACGGGTTTTTGTGATCAGCCTGTTTGGCTTTACGGTATTTTCGATACTGTGTGGTTTATCGACCAGTTTGGAAATGTTGGTGTTTTGCCGAATTGGACAAGGTTTGTTTGGTGGTCCGATTATGCCACTGAGCCAAACGTTGTTAATGCGCATTTTCCCTCCTGAAAAGCAATCCCAAGCCATGGGGATGTGGGCGATGACTACCGTCGTTGGTCCTATTTTAGGTCCAATTTTGGGTGGTACGATCAGTGATAATTTATCTTGGCATTGGATTTTCTTTATCAATATTCCTGTCGGAATAGGTTGTGCAATCGCAGCGATGCGCTTACTGAAAACGGCTGAAACTCCAACACAGAAATTGAAAATAGACCGCGGTGGCTTGCTGCTGTTGGTGTTATGGATCGGTGCCTTGCAATTGATGTTGGACTTGGGCCATGAACGAGATTGGTTTAATCATCCATTTATCGTGGTGCTGGCACTGACGGCATTTGTTGGGCTGATCGTTTTTACGATTTGGGAGCTGACTGAACGGCATCCGGTGGTAAATATACTGCTGTTTAAGTACAGAAGTTTTACCATTTCGGTCTTGGCTTTGGCCTTTGGTTTTGGTGCCTTTTTTGGCAGTATTGTCCTGATTCCGCAGTGGTTACAGATCAACTTGGGCTATACCGCAACGTGGGCAGGCTATCTCACTGCAACGATGGGCGTCGGTAGTCTGACCATGTCGCCAATTGTTGCGAAGCTTGCAACCAAATACGATCAACGTGCTTTAGCGAGTTTTGGTTTAAGTATCTTGGGCGGTGTAACTCTTATGCGCGCCTTTTGGACTACGGATGCAGACTTTATGGCTTTGGCTTTACCGCAAATATTACAAGGTTTTGCCGTGCCATTTTTCTTTATTCCCTTGTCAAATATGGCCTTAGCATCGGTACTGCCACAAGACATGGCATCTGCGGCAGGTTTGATGAACTTCTTAAGAACCATGGCTGGGGCTATTGGCGCATCGATTGCTGTTACCATTTGGGATGATCAAACCAAAGTCGCACGCAGTGAAATGGTCAGTAATTTACATGCTACTGAGGTACAAAATACCTTGGTGAATCATGGAATGAGTTCAGAAGCTGCTTTGGGATATATCTCCAGTTTGGTGGATAAAGAAGCCTTAACGCTTTCAGCTAATCATGTGTTCTTAGTCTTGGCAGGTGTCTTTATATTCGCTGCACTGATCATTTGGCTCTGCCCACGACCTAAAGCAGGTGTGGGTGGTGGTCATGCACACTAAATATCATCAAGTATAAAAAACCGCTCATTCGAGCGGTTTTTTTGCGTACGGCGTTGATTGGAAAAAATTAAAGGTCCGAGCGCGCCCGTTTAAGTGCAGACTGCCACTGAGCCAAATGAAATTCACGTTGATCAGCATTCATTTTTGGTTCAAAAGCACGTTCTAATTGCCATGATGCGGCAATTTCATCAAGATTTGAAAACACACCCGCTTTGAGTCCGGCCATTGCGGCAGCGCCCCATGCAGTTGATTCTAAAAGTTTAGGACGCAGTACAGGCACATTTAAAATATCGGCCTGAAATTGCATCAGCATATCATTGCTACTGGCACCGCCATCGACCCGGAGTTCTTTAAGTGGACTAGACAGGTCTGACTGCATGGCAGTCAATACATCCGACACTTGAAAGGCAATGGCTTCTAGGGCGGCACGAGCTATGTGGGATTTATTTGTACCTCGTGACATTCCACAGAGGAGGGCGCGGGCATCACTGTCCCAATGCGGAGCACCTAGTCCAGTAAAGGCTGGAACCAAAATCACGCCATCGGTATGCTCCACTTGGCACGCGAGTTTTTCAACATCACTGCTTTTTTGAATAATCCCTAAACCGTCTCTTAGCCATTGCACGATTGCGCCAGCCATAAACACACTACCTTCAAGTGCATAATGGGTTTGACCTTGAGCTTGCCATGCAAGTGTTGAGAGTAATTTATTATGGCTATATTGAACTTCGGTGCCGGTATTAAAGAGCATGAAACAGCCTGTACCATAGGTGTTTTTTGCTGTTCCTGCTTCAAAGCATGACTGTCCAAACAGCGCGGATTGCTGATCACCTAAAATGCCAGTAATGGGAATGTTTGCGCCAAGTAAACCTGTAGCGGTATCTGCAATATATTCATCTGAACTGATGATTTTAGGAAGGACCGACAGGGGAATATCAAATAATTCTAAGAGTTCTTCATCCCAAGCTTGTTGCTGCAAGTTCATCAGCATGGTTCTTGAGGCATTGCTTGCTTCAATCACATGCTCTGCACCTTGTGTCAGGTTCCACACCAACCAACTGTCAATCGTGCCGAAAGCCACATGACCTTGCTCTGCGAGTTCACGTAGACCTTGGGTGTGTTCTAATAACCAGACCAATTTCCCAGCACTAAAATAGGGGTCGATACGTAAACCGGTCTTTTTGTGAATGAGGTCATTGAGGTTTTGTTGAGTTAGTTGCCCACACCACTCGGTTGCACGGCGGTCTTGCCAGACAATTGCAGGAGCGAGCGGTTGACCTGTGCGTTTATCCCAAACCACAGTGGTTTCACGCTGATTGGTCAGGCCAATGGCTTTAATGTCTTTGGCGAGGATACGGGCAGAAGCGAGCGCTTGCTGTACGACGGCAATTTGGGTACTCCAAATTTCCTGAGCATCTTGCTCCACCCAACCCGAATGTGGGGTTTGAATGTGGGTTTCCCGTTGAGCTGTAGCTTGAACTTGTCCATGTTCGTTAAAAATGATCGCACGACTTGAAGTCGTTCCTTGATCGAGTGCCAATAAATAGCTCATATATTTTTCTTTTGCGGTCTTGAAAAATAAAATATTAACGCAATTATGTAATTAAGCGCAGATCAATGTGTAATTGTTTCGAAATTGCATCGCAATTTTTTGCAGTTATGCTATGATGACGCTACTTTGGGGATGTTTCTGGCTTCGACGCTGGTGATGAAACTCATAGATGCATGTCGAGAGCGCATTTTCTCTCGTAAATCAAATTTGCATATTTTAGTCGCAAACGACGAAACTTACGCTCTAGCTGCCTAAGGGCAGCTTGTCCGCATCCCTGAATACTTGTGGTTAGGGGTCCCGACTGAAGCGAACGCACACAAGTCCGTATAAGATCAAGCCTTGGGGTCTTATACTAAATCTTAAAGGATCGCGATTTGTACCCTGTTCGTCGGGTCACAAAGAGCTAAATCAATAGACGATATCTAAGCATGTAGTATTCTCGAGCGTAGTGCTGGCGGACGCGGGTTCAACTCCCGCCATCTCCACCAAAATTCAAAAAAGTCGAACCTTCGGGTTCGGCTTTTTTTATGATTAATTAAAAACATTTTTTGGTACAACAATGACTCAAGTCCAGCTTCAAGAACTGCAAAAACAACTCTGGAATATTGCCAATACTTTGCGCGGTAAAATGGGGGCAGATGAATTCCGTGATTACATTTTGGGCTTGATCTTCTATAAATATTTGTCTGAAAAAATTCAAAATAATGCCAACGAAATTTTGGCGCCGGATCAAATTAAGTTTACAGAATTGGTCGAAGATACTGAAAATAATCATGCATATTTGAGTGCTGTGCGTGAAGAATGTCTTGCGAGTATGGGCTACTTCTTAGCACCACAAGAATTGTTCCATAGTATGGCAACATTAGCTCGAGCAAAAAAATACATTTTGGATGATGTAATTAAAACCCTTAAGGCGATTGAGCAAAGTACGCTGCGTACAGATGCGGCAGATGATTTTTCGCATTTGTTTGAAGACATGGATTTAAGTTCGACCAAGTTAGGAAATACGCCTGATGACCGCAATGAGCTGATTAGCCGTGTGATCGTACATTTAGACGATATTAATTTTGATTTGTCGAATACTGAGTCTGATATTTTAGGCGATGCTTATGAGTTTCTCATTGGTGAATTTGCTTCAGGTGCAGGTAAAAAAGCAGGTGAGTTTTATACACCGCAAATGGTTTCGACTTTGCTTGCAAAACTTGTCACCTTAGGTAAAGAACGTCTACGCAGTGTATATGACCCAACTTGCGGTTCAGGATCTTTATTGCTACGTGTAAAGCGTGAAGTTGGTGATGTTGATGCGATTTATGGTCAAGAAATGAATCGTACGACATATAACTTGGCGCGCATGAACATGATTTTGCATGATGTGCATTACTCAAAGTTTGAAATTAAGCAGGAAGATACTTTAAAACGTCCACAGCATATGGAACTGAAATTTGATGCGATTGTAGCGAATCCACCATTTTCGGCAAAGTGGTCTGCGAGTGAGTCATACTTAAGCGATCCGCGTTTCCGTGATTTTGGTAAGTTAGCCCCAAGTTCTAAGGCCGATATGGCGTTTTTACAGCACATGCTTTATCAGTTAGATGAAAATGGGACTTTGGCGATTGTACTACCGCATGGAGTTTTGTTCCGTGGTTCGAGTGAAGGGCACATTCGTAAGCATCTAATTGAAAAGTTAAATGTGATTGATACGATTATTGGTTTGCCTGCCAATATTTTCTATGGCACGACTATTCCGACTTGTGTGTTGGTGTTGAAGAAAAACCGTGAGCATAGCGACAATATTTTATTTATTGATGCGAGCAACGAGTTTGATAAGCAAAAGAATCAAAACAAGCTTTTGCCAGAGCATTTAGATAATATTGTTGGTGCATTTGAAAACCGTCAAAATATTGAAAAATATGCATATGTAGCGAGTCTGCAAGAAGTTGCTGACAATGATTACAATTTGAATATTCCACGTTATGTGGATACTTTTGAAGCCGAAGCTGAAATTGATTTAGATGCAATAGCGAAACAACTTCAAGCCTTAGAAGTGGAAAGTCAAAAGACTGATGCGGTGATTGCGAGTTTCTGTAAAGAGTTAGGCATTGATTCACCTTTTTCGGAGGTGAAGTAATGGCTTCGCCTAAGTTACGGTTTAAAGAATTTGATGGAAATTGGCTAGCAGCCACGTTAGAAAATTTAGCAGAAGTGGAGCGTGGTAAATTTTCTGTACGCCCGAGGAATGATCCAAGGTATTTTGGTGGCGAGATGCCATTTGTACAAACAGGGGATGTAACAGGCTCTGATGTTTATTTGAAAGGATATAGTCAAACTTTGAATACAGATGGTATTCGAGTAAGTAAGGTATTTCCTGCTGATACGATTTTAATTACGATTGCCGCAAATATTGGTGATACTACAATTACCAAATATCCAGTTGCTTGTCCTGATAGTGTTGTTGCCATTCAACCAAAACGAGAAAAAGCAAACACAATTTTCTTAAAGAATATTATTGACCTTCAAAAAGACAATTTAGATTCTCAAGCAACTCAAAATGCTCAAAAAAATATTAATCTTCAGGTCTTAAAGCCTTTAGAGTTAATTGTTCCATCCAAAGAAGAACAAACTAAAATCGCTTCTTTTCTTTCCGCTGTGGATGAAAAAATTAACCAACTGACCCAAAAGCATGAATTACTGAGCCAATATAAACAAGGCATGATGCAAAAGCTCTTTAGCCAACAGTTTCGTTTTAAAGCGGATGATGGGAGTGAGTTCGGGGAGTGGCAGGAAATTATTTTAAGTGATGTTTCCGATGTTAGAGATGGGACACATGATTCACCAAAGTATGTTAAACAAGGTTATGCCTTAATAACGTCTAAAAATCTAAAAAATGGTAAATTAGATTTCTCGGATATCAATTATATTTCAAAACAAGATTACGAAAATATTAGCAAACGTTCAAAAGTTGATGTTGGTGATATTATTTTTGGAATGATAGGAACGATTGGAAATCCAGTACTGTTACTACAGGATAATTTTGCTATTAAAAATGTCGCTTTAATTAAACAGAAAGGTGAACTATTAAATGTTTTTTTAATTCATTATTTAAATAGTAACTTATTTGATCAACAAGTTAGACTTCTAAATGCTGGCAATACTCAGAAATTTTTAGCTTTAGGGCAAATTAGATCACTCAAAATATTGAAACCATGTCTAGCAGAGCAAACCAAAATAGCCAACTTCTTATCTGCTATCGACCAAAAAATTGAAGTCGTGGCACAGCAAATACAACAAGCCAAACAATGGAAAAAAGGCTTGTTACAGCAAATGTTTGTCTGATTGTTTATAGGGTTTCATAAAATTCCTGCATTTATTCAAATGTGGGAATTTTTTTATTTAAGAAAGTACTGAAGGACTCCTAAAAGAAAAAACAGTGATCTGTATCATCAGTTTAGATGTTTATTTGATGAATTTAAAAGATTGAAAAATATAATAAATCTATTAGAATCAAAAGATATACATACCAATAGTTAAAAACTGAGCAGTATTATAAATGTCGACCCAAAAAGAACTTGAACTCGAAAACCAATTTATAGAGCACTTAACAACTTTAGGGTACGAACGTGTTCAGTATAGAAACGAAACAGCCTTACTCGCAAACTTAAAAAATCAAATAGAAAAATTTAACGCACTGACTGCACCACTCACACATGAGCAATGGGAACAGGTGTGGAATTACCTGAGCAGCGAACATACGATTTTCGGCAAAGCCAAACTATTGCGTGGTTCATATCAGCTTAAACATGATGACGGTACGACCCAAACACTGCGCTTTTTAAGTGATGATGCAGCAAAAAATATTTTTCAAGTGACCAACCAAGTGACGGTTCATTACGGGGAGAGCGGTACAGAAACCAGCCGTTTTGATGTCACGCTATTGATCAACGGCTTTCCCTTAGTACAAGTTGAACTCAAACGCAGTGGCGTAGAAATCGCACAAGCGTTTCACCAAGTGCATAACTACAGTAAAGACGCCTATACATCTGGACAAGGTCTGTTTGGATACATCCAGCTCTTTGTCATTAGCAACAGCGTAAATTGCTTATATTATTCACACGGTACGCCACTGTTTGATTTTACATTTCCGTGGGCAGATGAAAGCAACAAAGCTATTAATGACTTGAGTAAATTTACCGAAGCATTTTTAAACGCACCACATATTACGAAAATGATCAGTAAATACATCGTTCAGCATCAAACCAATGAATGCTTAATGGTGCTGCGACCTTATCAAGTCTATGCAGTTGAAAACATGATTCAGCATGTGAAAACCTCAACCGATCATGCCTATATTTGGCATACAACAGGTTCAGGTAAAACACTCACGGCATTTAAAGCCAGTGAAATCATGCGTCAGTTGCCAGAAATAGAAAAAGTTATCTTTGTCGTGGACCGAAAAGACCTAGATAATCAAACCACTAAAGAGTTCAATGCCTTTGTTCCCGACTGCGTAGACCAAACGACCAACACCAAAACATTGGTCGAACAGCTCATCGGTAAACGGCTGAACTCACGAAAAAATGAAAGCAATATACTCACAGATAAATTGGTCGTGACGACCATTCAAAAGCTGAATAACGCAATTACACTCCCTAAATTCAGAGAATTGATCGCTGATTTGGCAGATAAAAAAGTCGTATTTATTTTTGATGAATGCCACCGCAGTCAATTTGGTGATACTCACCAAAATATCAAACGCTTCTTTAAACAGGCGCAAATGTTCGGTTTTACAGGCACGCCTATTTTTCCTGTGAACTGTCAAAGCATTGGTGGCGTGAAATACACCACAGAATATCTATTCCCTAAACGACTGCATAAATATGTGATTGTCGATGCGATAGCAGATAAAAATGTTTTACCATTTCAAATTGATTACGTAGGACAATTTACCGCTCATCAGGTGAATGCAGGTGATGAAAAAATACAAGGCATCGATACTAAAGAACTGTATGACAACCCTGAGCGCTTAGAAAAAATTGTACGTTATATTTTAAAAAATCATGACAAAAAAACGGCAAAACGCGAATTTTGTTCAATGTTTTGTGTCAGCTCAGTAGATGTCCTGCTTCAATATTATGAAATATTTACCAAAGTCCAAGCAGAGTTGGTTGCAGAAGCGGACAAGAAGGAAGAAATTTATACCCCTTTAGTGATTGGTACGATTTTTTCTTTTGGAGCACAGGATACGACAAACGACGCCAATGACTCTGCAACAGGCACGATTTCTGAAGAAGAACTAGAACAGCCGAGTCAAGTTGATATGGGGCGTAAAGCGCAACTTGAACGGATCATTGCAGAATTTAATACGCGCCATCTGACTAGCTATAACTGTGACGAAGGATTTTATGAATATTATAAAAATCTAGGTGATCGAGTTAAGTACTTCAAAGTACCTAAACCACCTAAAGAAGTTGGGGAGCTTAAAGGGCCACCAATTGATTTATTACTTGTGGTCAATATGTTCCTGACTGGGTTTGACTCATTGCCGCTCAATACGATTTATGTCGACAAAAACTTAAAATATCACGGTTTAATTCAGGCTTTTTCGCGTACAAACCGTATTTATAAACCAACTAAAGCTTTTGGTAATGTCGTGTGTTTTAGAAATTTAAAGCAGGCAACAGATAAAGCTCTTTCTACTTTTGCAGACGACCAAAATTTTGAACAAGTGATTGTGCCACCATTGGATCAACAATTAGCAGAATTTAATAAGTGTGTTAGTGAATTAAGAAAAATAACACCTGAGTGTCAGTCAGTAGATGATCTAAAACTCGAAAGTCAGCAGTTGCAGTTTATTCAAGCTTTTCGTGATGTGATTCGTCTACATTCACAACTGAAAATGTATACAGACTTTGATGTTGATAACGCAGTTATAGTGCCGCAAGAACTTGAAGACTATAAATCTAAATATAAAGATTTATATGACAGAATAAATAAAGGTACAGCGGTTGAAAAAGATTCAGTGCTACGTGACGTGAATTTTGCTTTAGATTTTATTATTAGTGATTATGTAAATCAGGATTATATTTATACATTATTAAATATGATTGCTGCTGCGCCACCGTCCTCGATTCAAAGAGCGAAACAGCAGCAACAACTCCAATCTTTACTCAGTAATGACCGAAAAATGTATAAAAAAATGGATTTGATTCAGAAATTTATTGATGAACAAATGCCACGAATGCTGAATGGTCAAAGTGTTCAAGATGCATTTAAGCAGTTTTGGGATGCAGAAAAACAGCAAGCCTACGATGTTTTTTGTAAAGATGAAAATCTTGTGATGGATGAGTTTAAAAAAGTGGTTAAACGATTTGATTTTACTGAACGTTTTCCGCACGCACATGAAATTCGTCCATTGCCAAAAAACAAGCCTTCAGCACTGGTGAGTAAAGTCTATTTTGAGGGATTGCATCAGAAAACCAATGCGATTTTAGAAAAATATGATTTACGGATTTAAACGTTAAGCTAAGTTATGAAAAATATTTGCTTAAAAGGAGGGTTCTTTTTTTATGGAATTTAAGAACCTTATCCTGTTTATTCAATAATTGTCTGATTAAATTTCTTAGAATAAATATGATTTAAAAACAAATCACAAAGTGAGGCGAAAATTAAATTTCGCGCCAAACTTCATTCTTATCTTTCAATGAAATCACAAAGTTAAATTTGTCATCATTACTTACCAAAAGGCCTTCTGGCGTTTGCATAATCACTTTTAGAACGGTACCAGTTTCAAAAACCAAAGGACTGCAATTTTCTTTATTTAATGTAATTGGTTTGAGTAATTCAACAATTGCACTTTCCATTTTACTTCCCCAAGCATAGGTTGTTAATTGAACTTAGCATATTATTGGTGAAGAAACATGTTTTGTAAATGACGTGAGCTACATCGCAGAAAATATTTTAGAGAATTCCATAACTTAAGTTTAAATAATGGTTAAATAATTTATGGATTTTAATTTATTGATATCAAAGAAAATTTATAAAATTACAAATTTTTTAAGTGTATCTGTATGCTTAAGATGCGTTTTTTGTTCCACAAACAATGACCAGATCATCAAAAGGGCATGATCAATAATGAATTTAAGGTGAACTTCAGTTTTCATGCTTAAGCTAACCGAATGATGTGTCATCTTGTATTTGATTGTTAAATTTCAGATTAAACAGCGTTAAATCTTCAATCTGAACAAGAAAATTAATGAAATAAAACTTATCATCAGCAACTCAAACTAAAAACAAAGATTCAGGGAAATGTAGGGCCAATGTTTAAATCGTTTTTTCCAAATCCAAAATGGTTTTTTGGATCATTCCTTCTATGGTTCGTAATCAATATTGTCTTGTGGTATAGCGGTGGTAATAGTTGGGGTACGATATTTGGTTTACCTGCAAATTATCATATTGCAGAACTACCTATTGGTGTCAGCCGATTTTGGAGTCCCAAATTTTTATGGTTCTATGTTTGGTTTTTTGTAGCAACGGCGCTTTTTGCAGCCTTTTGGAAGATTAAATCAGATAATCCTTGGCAGCGATGGTCAGTGTGGGGAACCGCACTTATTCTGTTTAATGTTTGGTTTAGTGTGGAATGTAATGTCGTGATCAATGCTTGGTATAACCCATTCTATGACCTGATCCAGAAAATGCTTTCAGGTGGTGGGGGCGAAGTGACGATGCTATATTCTGAGATACTGACTTTTCTCTATGTGGCCATGGTGTATGTCACACTGGCTGTATTGAACCTGTTTTTCGTCAGTCATTATGTTTTTCGTTGGCGTACTGCAATGAATGACTTTTATACTGCGCATTGGGAAAAACTGAGAACCATCGAAGGTGCCTCACAGCGTATTCAAGAAGACACGATGCGTTTTGCGAGAACCACAGAAGGACTTGGAGTTAGCTTAGTTGAATCGGTGATGACCTTAATTGCATTTCTACCTGTGCTGTTAACTTTATCAACACATGTAAAGAAATTACCTGTCGTGGGGGAAATCGCCTATGCATTGGTTTGGGCGGCAGTCCTTTGGGCAGTATTAGGGACAGTTATTTTAATGTTGGTGGGTTATAAACTACCGGGTTTGGAGTTTAATAATCAAAAAGTCGAAGCAGCATATCGTAAAGAATTAGTTTATGGTGAAGATTATGCAGATCGAGCAGACCCTCTCACATTAAAAGAATTATTTACTAAAGTCCGATTTAATTATTTTAGACTGTATTTTCACTATGCTTATTTCAACCTGGTTCGTATTTGGTATATGCAGCTTGATAATATTTATGGGTTCTTTATATTGTTCCCAAGTATTGCAGCGGGAACAATCACGCTCGGTATATTAATGCAAATTTTAAATGTCTTTGGGCGTGTACGTGATTCCTTCCAATACCTGATTTCCTCATGGACAACCATTATCGAACTGATTTCTATTTATAAGCGTTTAAGAGCATTTGAAGAAAAAATTAATAATTGATTTTATAAGTTTAAAATAGACCTGCACTAAAATGCAGGTTTTTTTATGACTTTAATTTTAAGTTAATATATTTCAATAAAATCAATAGATTAATATTTTTAGATGAGCTGTTTTTTTACTCGATTCCATATTGTCGCTCGAATCATGGATAGGCCCAGCTTTATATTATTATTAATAATAGAGGCTTGTTCTGATGGCAGATTTGATAAGCACATAGCGATACATAAATGCTTGCGAAATAACCTGAAATGGAACGATGATGACCGTTCACCAAGGATAAACAAATACACTTAAATAAAATGTGAAATTCATCAAATTAAAATTAACAACATGTGTATACATCTCATACGTATGCGATTTTAGTGATTAAAGCTATAAAAATAATAAATAAAATCAAGATTATAAAATTGTGAAAGGCACTAAATTACGCTATTTTTTAAGGGTGAATTTTTTGAGATTTTTGCTGTGAATTTAAAGGCAATTTTATGGGTGGGGAGTATTGGATTTGGATTACATGGTTGTACAACCATGCAGAGTTTAAACCCAAATTCATTTAATCATTATGCATCACCACAAGAAGTGATTAATCAAAAAGGGCTAAATAGCTCAAATGGGAAGGCGAAAGAATACGTCTATGATTGGGGGCCACAAAAGAAAAATATGGAAGCAGAATCAGTTATACCCAAGCAAAATATGAGCAGTTACTGCCAAGCCAAAAATGGCAAATTTATTCAACTGAATAAAAGCAATTTGAACCAAGTCAAAAATGCATGGAGTCGTAAATTATTAGCGACCTATAGCAGTATAAAACAGGGCACAGGCGTATTTCAGTGTAGTCAGGCAGATGGACAACGCTGGATGGTTGCAATTGAACCCGTTTCAGAGCGTAAATCAAATGACCGTTCTGAAACCCGCTTAGTGAGTTTGTATACAGCAATCATCGGACCCGAAGAACGTCGCAAAAATTATAATAAACAAGAAGAAGCTGTTGCTAAAAAAGCCACATCAAGCAAAGCAAAACAAACGACAACAAAAAGCAATGCGAAAGATGAAACAAAAAAAGAAGTAGAGACAAAAAAAGAAACCAAAGCCAAAGAGCCTGAAAATAAACCTGTAGTGAAACCAGTTGCAGAAACATCGCAACAGATACAAATGCGCTTATATGTCAATGCACGACGTGACTTAAATGCAGGAAAAAACCAAGTCACCGCTTGTAATAATGCACAGCGCGCTTATAGCTATGGCAAATTAAATGGTGCAAATGCCAATAGAGCCTATGCTGAATCAGGTATGCTCGTTGCAAAATGCTTAACGTCAGTGCCTGCATATAGCAAAAGTTATCCAAACGCCAATGCAAGAGCAAAAGGCATCCTACAAAACTTAGCGACCAACTATAACCACGCAGGGGCAAAAAATATGTTGAATCGTATGAAATAAACTTCAACAGGATAAAAGCCATTTGGGGAAATAAGCTTTTATCCTGATCCAATGATGTACTCAGATAAAATTTTAAAAAATAATAAGGAAAAACCATGAGTTCAGTAAATGAAACTTATTTTAATGCACCATTATTTGACCGAGAATTAACAGAGATTACAGTCAATATCGAGCAAACACCCTTCTTTTTGAATGATCGTGGGCATCCAACATATTTAGCATCACTTGGGGCAGGAATTCATTTAATTACCGAGTCAGCCACCAATGCGAAAATGACGATGGGAAATCCCTACGATGTACCTTCCGAAATTTCGACTAAAATTACCAATTGGGGGGAGCAAATGGAGCTTGAATTTGAAGGGCAACACTTCGAGTTTATGCCATTGGTGGCAAGCAAAGAAACCGCGGCAGCTTTTGGTATCACCTTAGTTCAGGCAGATGAAGCGATTCAGATTCATTCAAATCAAAAACGACTGTCAGAGATTCATTATGAATACGGCATGATGGCAGGTCATTGTTTTGCCTATCTAGATGGCGGTAAGCCTGACTGTAGTGGAAAAACCTTATTTCCTTTTGTGGCTACTGATTTAGAACATCACGACTTTCCGCATATTTTTAGCGCGACCGATCAGGATCAATTGCCACTGGTCATCTCATTAGGACGCTATTTTCCAAATCTAGGCAAGATTTACTTGGCAGATTTATGGGTCAATCCGGGAGATGTTCTCTACATTCCTGCGAAGCCAAAATATTCGAATCCTGAGTTTATTGACCTCCATAATAATCGTAATGCAGCACTTGCATGTTGGCGAGGTGACAGTAATAAATCGACATTGACCACCCATAGTTTGCTCGATACCCACGGACATTTTTACTGGTATTGGAATAGAAGGCCAACGATTCATCCTCTCATCTATGCACCGACTAGCAAAAATGAATAGTTGAGTTACATAGACCAAACAGCAAATACAGCACTTCATGATAAAAAGGTGACTCAAGCTTTTGGGAGTTTGGTCTATGGCTTACGGTTTATCTAATAAATTACATCTACGTTTTTCACGACCAGCAGGTTTGGCTTTATTGACGCTCATGATGCTCGGGACGACTCAGGTGAGTTTGGCGAGTCCGACGGTCGATCAGCTCAGTCAATGTTTAGTGAAATCGACCACTGCGTCGGATAAAACGGCAGTTCTACAATGGACCTTTTCAGCATTGGCAGCGCACCCAGATTTAAAACAGTATAGTAATGTCAGTGATGCGCAAAAAACGCAACTCGATAAAAATCTGGCTCAAGTGATGCAGCGAATCTTGGTTGAGCAATGTTCTACACAAACGCAGGCCGTGATCAAAGCCGATGGTCTACAGGCTGTAGGCGAAAGTTTTGAAGAGCTTGGTAGTATCACGGGGGATGAAATATTAAAGACGCCTGAAATTAAACAACAATTACAAGGCGTACTGCGTTATGTCGATTTGAATAAATTGGTGACCAAATTTTTAACCCCAGAAATTTGGAATAAGTTAGGTGTGGTTCGTTAATTTTATTTTGAGTAAATAAAAAATGCTCCTTTTATACAAGGAGCATTTTTTATGGATTCACCCTAAATGGATGATGATCCAATGCGTTTTAGTTTCGTGACTCAAGCATTAAATGGTAATCGTCGCGCCTAATGCTTTAACAAACTGGGCCATCCATGCAGGATGAGCAGGCCATGCAGGTGCAGTAACTAAATGACCATCGGTCACTGCATCCGTGACTGCAATATCTGCATATTGACCACCAGCCAGTTTAACTTCGGCTGCACATGCTGGGTAAGCCGAACAGGTACGACCTTTTAGCACATCGGCTGCCGCTAGAATTTGCGCCCCATGACAAACCGCTGCAATAGGTTTTTTCGCCGCGTCAAATTCGCGTACGATTTCAATCACACGTGTATTCATACGTAAATATTCAGGCGCACGACCGCCCGGGATCACTAAGCCGACATAGTTTTCTGAGTTAACTGCATCAAAGTCATAGTTAATCGCAAAGTTATGACCGCGTTTTTCGCTATAAGTTTGTTCACCTTCAAAATCATGAATGGCTGTGGCAATGCTGTCGCCAGCTTTTTTGTCAGGACAAACGGCATGAACGGTATAACCAAGACCAACTAAAAATTGAAAAGGTACCATGGTTTCGTAGTCTTCAGCATAGTCGCCCACGAGCATAAGAATTTGTTTTGACATGATGTAACCCTCTGTTGAAATATGATTTATATCAATTTTTCATTTACCTTAGCATATTGGAATGACAGTTTTAAGCAGGCTGTAAATTCTTTAGTTGTATATTTTTATCTGGATTTATAAAAGTTATAGATGGTTATAGTTCAAATTATGATGAGTCTAGTAGGCTAGCTGTTATCAATTATTAATGACTTTAGTGTTTTTCACAAAGTTTTAAAAAGTTAAATATTTACCTCTCCCTTGCGCAGCAGTGCTGTTCATCTACTAAATGGAGAGGTAAGTAACAATCCATAACGGTATTAAATTAGCAATGGAAGCACCTTCTCCCACTAGGAGAAGGCGGGGGGTAGAGGGAAACTTAAAAAATTAAATCAGATCAGGATAAAATTTCTCAAATCCCTCATTCACCGCTTCACCTCGCAGCAAATAGCCTTTCGGTTGGATATAACTATAAATTTCCCGTGCGGGTTGTTCATGCCAGCCAATGTTAAAAGCACAGAGTTTTGGGAAAAATTGCAAATGGCTATAGTTCAGATGGTTATGAATCCAATAGGCGAGTTGTTGCCAATTGCTTTGGTCTTTTTCATAAAGTTTTAAAAATGATGGAATGACGATACATGCCGTTGCACCGTAGCCTTTAGCATCGGGATAGTCCCAAATATGACTGGCAAAGTTTTTCTCATTACTTGCGCAATTATGTCCTTTTTCATTGCCGAGTTGGTTCACGCTTGGTGAACGGTAAGCTGAACGAGTGGCAATACGTCCAAACTTTTCTTGCAGTGGTTCAAGTAGTTCTTCGCAGAGTTTCGAGCCCGTACGAATGGCAATATCAGGATGGTCAGGGACGTTGGGTACACCGTACCAATTGGCGATTTCACTATAGAGAAAGTCGCGCATAAAGAAGGACTTGGAAAGTTGAATGCGTCCTAAGTCTTCGAGTTTTGCGATGGAGGATACTTTTTTCATTTAAGTTTAATATATATTTGCTTGTGGCCATTTTCCAAAATTCGTTCTTCATATTCAAAAATATCAGAATGATCTTTTATTAAGTCTACAACTTTTTTAAATCCATAATTTCTTGGGTCAAAATCATTTTGTAGTAATTTCCATTGTGATGTAAATGAAGATGCAGGAATCCATTCAGTATCATGGTTATCAAAAACTTGCTTAATAATATTTAAAGGCAGGGGAGTTTGTGATTCTGTTTTAAGCTGCTGTTTTGGTACTTCTTTAGCGATATTTTCTTTTTTAACTTCTTGGGTTGGAGTTTCTTTGACAGGTGGTTCTTCGTAATTACTTAAGTTTTCAACATAGGTGAAATGTGAACAAGCATTTCTAAAGGCTTCGGGTGTTTGTTTCTTGCCAAAACCGTAAACAGTTGCTCCTTGTTCTTTAATACGAATAGCTAAAGCTGTGAAATCACTATCACTTGATACTAAACAAAACCCATCAAATCTTCCTGTGTATAGTAAATCCATTGCGTCAATAATCATAAAACCATCGGTCGCATTTTTACCTGTGGTATAAGCAAATTGCTGCATGGGTTTAATCGCTAGACTATTAATGGCCTGTTTCCAGTTTCCATTTTGATTAACGAAGTTACCATAAATTCTTTTAACTGTAGCTTCTCCGTATTTTGTCAGTTCATTCAAAATATTTTCAATATCTTTTGCCGAAGCATTATCGGCATCAATTAAAACTGCTAATTTTGTTGTTTTTTCTTCTGAAATATTAAAAATTGTTTTTACAGCCATTATATTCTCTAAATGAAAAACCCCACATTAAGTGAGGTTTTTATAACATAAAATCAATTAATTAGCGAATAAATCAACCAATCAATTTCTTCATCAATTCATTTACTTGCGCAGGGTTTGCTTTACCTTTTGCTGCTTTCATCACTTGACCAACAAGACCGTTAAAGGCTTTCTCTTTACCAGATTTATACTCTTCAACCATCTTCTCGTTAGCAGCAAGTACGTCTTTAATAATCGCTTCAATCGCGCCTGTATCAGTTTCCTGTTTCAAGCCTTTTTCAGCAATAATCTCGTCCGCAGTTTTGCCTTCTTCCCACATAAAGCCGAACACTTGCTTTGCAATCTTACCGTTAATGGTGTTGTCCACAATACGCGCGATCATACCGCCAAGTTTTTCAGCAGATACAGGAGAGTCATGAAGCTCGAAGCCCGCTTTGTTTAAAGCACCTGAGAATTCGCCCATCACCCAGTTTGCAGCCACTTTACCTTGAGCAGCACCGCTAGCAGCTTTCACCACGTCTTCATAAAACTCTGACATTTCACGAGTAAGCGTAAGCACGTGAGCATCGTACTCAGTCACGCCAAAGTCAGCTACAAAACGCGCACGGCGTGCAGCAGGCAACTCAGGCAATGCAGCACGTGCCGCTTCAATTTGCGCATCTGCAATAATTACAGGTAACAAGTCAGGGTCTGGGAAGTAGCGGTAATCGTTCGCTTCTTCTTTAGAACGCATAGAACGCGTTTCCATCTTCACAGGGTCGAACAAACGTGTTTCTTGGTCGATGGTGCCATCCCATTCCAAGATTTCCATTTGACGTTCAATTTCAACATTGATCGCTTGTTCAATGAAACGGAAAGAGTTCAAGTTTTTCAACTCGCAGCGCGTACCAAATGGTTGACCCGGACGACGTAGTGACACGTTACAGTCCGCACGGAACGAACCTTCTGCCATGTTACCGTCAGAAATGCCTAACCAACGCACTAAAGTGTGAATCGCTTTAATGTAGGCAACTGCTTCTTCAACCGAACGCATATCAGGTTCAGAGACAATCTCAAGTAAAGGTGTGCCTGCACGGTTTAAATCGATACCAGATTGACCTTCAAATTGGTCATGGATCGATTTACCTGCATCTTCCTCAAGGTGAGCACGGGTTACGCCAATGCGCTTAACCGTACCATCTTCAAGTTGAATGTCGATATGACCCAAGCCCACAATCGGGTTGTCCATTTGGCTGATTTGGTAGCCTTTTGGAGAGTCAGGGTAGAAATAGTTTTTACGTGCAAATACAGAAGCTTGGTCGATGTAAGCATCGATACCCAAACCAAAGCGAATCGCAAGATCAACTACTTCTTTGTTCAATACTGGCAATACGCCCGGCATTGCCAAATCTACAAGGCTAGCTTGTGTATTTGGGTCTTGACCAAATGTGGTAGATGAACCTGAGAAAATTTTGGTATTGGTCGCAAGCTGAGTGTGAATCTCGATACCAATAACGACTTCCCAACCATCAATCAGGTTAGATTTTGGTTTCGCAGCGTTCTTAGCCATTATGCGTTCTCCTCAGCAATTGCAGCGCGTTGTGTATGCCAATCGGTTGCTTGTTGGTACTGATGCACCACAGACAACAATTGAGATTCTGACCAGTAGTTACCAATCAACTGTAAGCCAACAGGTAAGTTGTCTTTGTCAAAACCAACAGGCGCGTTAATCGCAGGCAGACCTGCCAAGTTCACTGCGATGGTGTAGATGTCACCTAAGTACATTTCTACAGGAGACAGGTTTGCACCAATCTTATATGCAGTTGTCGGTGCAGCAGGGGCAGCAATCACGTCTACAGATTCAAATGCTTTTAAGAAGTCTTGTTGAATTAAACGACGTACTTTTTGTGCTTTCACATAATAAGCATCGTAGTAACCCGCAGAAAGCGCGTATGTACCAATCAGGATACGTTGCTGAACTTCTTTACCAAAACCTTCAGAACGTGAACGCTTGTAAAGATCCATCAAATCCACAGGATTTTCTGCACGGTAGCCATAGCGTACACCGTCGAAACGAGATAAGTTAGACGATGCTTCAGCAGGGGCAATCAAGTAATACGTTGGTACGTAGCTTTCAGTCATGTTCAGGTCAATCTCAACCAAGATTGCGCCCATCTCTTCCAATTTTTTCAGAGATTCTTCAACACGTGCTTTCACGTCCGCATCTAAACCAGCAACATTAAAGTACTGTTTCGGAATACCAATGCGTAATCCTTTTACCGATGTGCCGTTGAGGTTCGCCACGTAGTTATCGACGTCTTTTTCAACAGAAGTTGAATCTTTCGCATCATGACCTGCCATCACGTTCATGAGGTAAGCACAGTCTTCAGCCGAACGTGCCATTGGGCCGCCTTGGTCTAAAGATGATGCATACGCGATCATACCGAAACGTGAAACACGACCGTAAGTCGGTTTAAGGCCAGTCAAACCGCAGAATGATGCAGGCTGACGGATTGAACCGCCTGTATCTGTGCCTGTTGCGAACGGTGCAAGGTCAGCCGCTACCGCTGCCGCAGAACCGCCTGAAGAACCACCCGGAACATGGTTTAAGTTCCAAGGGTTAGCCGTTGCGCCATAAAATGAATTTTCAGAGGTCGAACCCATGGCGAATTCATCCATGTTCACTTTACCTAAAGTGACAAGGCCCGCAGCTTTACCTTTCGCTACAACGGTCGCGTCGTAAGGAGAGATAAAATTATCCAGCATTTTAGAACCAGCAGTGGTTTTAATGCCTTGGGTACAGAAAATATCTTTATGTGCAATTGGTACACCGGTCAACGCAGTTGCATTGCCTGCTTTAATTGCAGCATCAGCCGCATCTGCTTGCGCAAGTGCTTGTTCAGCTGTCACGGTCACGTATGACTTGACTTGAGCATCGATTTTTTCAATGCGTTTTAAATAGTGTTCAGTCAATTCGCGTGAAGAAAATTTAGCGCCAGCCAAACCTTCAGACAATTCACGAATTGATAAGCGATGTAAATCTGTCATGAGAAATATTTCTTTACGTTTAATTTGAAAAAATGTTGATCTGAATAAAAATTATTCAATCACACGCGGAACAAGGTACAAGCCATCCTGTACTGCAGGAGCAACTGCTTGATATGCTTCGCGATGATTGGTCTCAGATACCACGTCTTCACGTAAGGGCTGTGGATTGTCGAATGGACTTTTTAGTGGTTCAACACCGTCAGTATCGATGCCTTTCAGGGTTTCCATCATGCCTAAAATTTTATTTAAACTTTGAGCATAGTCAGCAGATTGCGCTTCATCTAGCGACAATCGAGCCAGATGGGCAATCGCTGAAACTGTTTGTGCATTTAGATCTGCAGAATGCTGTGCATCCGATGTAGACATAACATTACCTAATCAGTATTAAAAAAATTCAAAATATCGTGGCTTATAATAAGCGATTGACTTGTTCAAATCATCACATTTAGTTAAAGTTGCCACCTTGCGTCCATATAAAAGTTTAACTGAGAACGTCCCCGTGATTCTAAAACGACTAATTGGCTTGTTTTCGCCGGATCTTGCCATTGATTTAGGCACTGCAAATACACTTATCTATGCGCCAGGACGAGGCATTATATTAAATGAACCGACGGTGGTGGCAATTCGCCACAGTGGTTCACAAAAAATCGTTGCCGCAGTAGGTCTTGACGCGAAGCAAATGCTAGGTCGTACACCTGCAAATATTTCTGCGATTCGCCCAATGAAAGATGGTGTGATTGCTGACTTTGAAGTCACTGAAACGATGTTGAATCAATTCATTGGCAAAGTGCACGAAAAACGTTTGTTCCCACCTGCACCGCGTGTTGTGGTGTGTGTGCCATGTAAATCGACGTTGGTGGAACGCCGTGCAATCCGTGAAGCTGTATACAATGCAGGTGCACGTGAAGTTCGCTTAATTGAAGAGCCAATGGCTGCTGCAATTGGTGCAGGTATGCCTGTTGAGCAAGCTTGTGGTTCGATGGTTGTCGATGTTGGTGGTGGTACAACTGAAATCGCGATCATTTCACTTCAAGGTTGTGTCTATGCAGACTCACTACGTATCGGTGGTGATGTATTTGATGAACAAATCATTAATTACGTGCGTAAAGCACATGGTTGTGTGATTGGTGAAACCACTGCAGAAAACATCAAAAAAGAAGTTGGTATGGCGCTTCCAGAAGAAGGTGCAAAACCTTTGGAAATCGAAGTCCGTGGTCGGAACTTGGCTGAAGGTGTACCTCGTGCGATTACCGTAACTTCTGATGAAGTGACTCAAGCGATTTCTGATCCACTGCAAAACATTGTGGCTGCGGTTAAATCTGCACTAGAGCAAACGCCACCTGAGTTGTCTTCAGACATCGCAGAACGCGGTATTGTGTTGACTGGTGGCGGTGCATTACTTCGCAATCTTGATAAGCTTCTTGCAAAAGAGACAGGTCTTCCTGTCGTGGTTGCAGAAGATCCACTATCATGTGTTACACGTGGTGGTGGTAAGGTTCTCGAATTCTTCGATAACCCAAATCATGACATGTTATTTGTAGGCTAAGAAAAGGACTCGGCGGGTGCAAACGCAACTGTTTTCAAGACAACCGCCATCTTTTCGCTCATTTATCATTGCGGTGATTACATGCTTGGTGGTGCTTTTCTTTGATTGGCGCATGCCACATGTAATTCAACCGGCCAGAGACGTCTTGTATGCGGCATATAATCCAATTTATGCACTTGCAAGCTATCCAGTGTTATCGCGAGAATGGCTGAATCAACAAACCAAGTCTGAAGCTCAATTACGTCGTGAAAATACCGCGATGCAAGCAGAGTTAATTCAGGCTCAAGTCCGTTTACAGAAACTTTCTGAACTTTCTGCTGAAAATACTCGACTGCGTGGACTACTCGATACACCACTCATCATTGATGGTCGTATGGAGATTGCCGAAGTCATTGGTACCGATGCTGATCCCTTACGTCATATTATTGTGATTAACCGTGGAGCCAGCAGTCAGCTTAAAGTGGGACAAACTGTACTCGATGACAAGGGTATTATGGGGCAAATTATCAATGTTTACCCGCATAGTAGCCGTGTCATGTTGCTCTCAGACAAAGAGCACTCTTTATCCGTGCGGATGGAGCATACCGGTATGCGCGCAATCGTTACGGGTACAGGTGACTTAGGTCGACTTAAAATGGAATACGTACCAACCAGTGCCAATATCAAAGTCGGTGAAAAAGTCTATAGCTCAGGGCTAGGGGCACATTTCCCAGCGGGTTATTTGGTAGGGACAGTGTCGAAAGTCAGTCGTCACAATAGCGGTGAATTTGCCCAAATTGATATCAATCCTGCTGCCCAATTGGCAGGTGGTCATCATGTGGTTGTGCTATTTTCCGATTCTTTAGCGATGGAGCAACCGCATGTCACTCGCTAAGCTTAGTCGTCATACAGAGCGCGACCCATTATTTCCGATTATCTTTTCCATCATTTTGGCATCCGTGCTGATGGTGTATCCGCTTTCTTATGACCTATCGGGTTGGCGCCCATTATTCATGATGATGATCATGCTATTTTGGGTACTCTGTCAGCCGACATGGTGCGGTGTTTGGTTTGCATTTGCCACAGGTCTCTTTACCGACTTATTGACTGATGCGCCATTTGGCATGAACGCACTGAGTTTTGTGGTCATTGCATTTGTGACACGCTTTTTGACCCGTGAACGTCGTATCCTCACATTTGGTAATTTATGGATTATTGCTGCAATGGCAATTTTCGCGCATTTACTGTTTGTGTGGATTGTTCAAGTGATGGGTGGGGCACAGTTTTCATTTGCTCGCCATTGGCAGCCAATTGTTACTAGCTTACTCATTTGGCCAATCATGTATTACTTCCTGAGAAAATGGCGCATATAATTTTAGCTTCGAGTTCTCCTCGACGACGCGAACTATTGCAACAATTGGGTCTGGAATTTGACATTTTCAGTCCAGATATTGATGAGTCCGTGTTGGAAGGAGAACCTGTGGCGGATTATGTAGAGCGTTTAGCACGTGCTAAAGCTTGCGCAGTACAACAACAATTCCCTGATGCTATCGTTATTGCCGCCGATACCAGTTTAGGCGTAGAAGAGCACATTTTAGGAAAACCAGCGTCGAAAGCACATGCTTTTTCTATGTGGGAAATGATCTCTGGACGAAAACATGATGTGTTTTCAGGTGTTTGTGTCAGTACAAAAGATCAAATATACAGTATAGTAGTGCGTACACAGGTTGAATTTCAAACGCTGAGTTTAGCTGACATGGAAAGCTATTGGGCAACAGGTGAACCAATCGGCAAGGCGGGAGCCTACGCCATTCAAGGAATTGCTGCGCGCTATATTCCTTGTATTGAAGGGAGCTACAGCAATGTCGTTGGGCTGCCTTTGCATGAAACCGTACAGTTATTACAGACAGTTAAGGCATTAAATTAACTGCTGCAACACAAGAATTTTTATAATGTTTTGAGTTTTGATATGTCTGACGAGTTGTTGATTAACGTCACACCGATGGAATGTCGTGTGGCGTTGATTCAAAACGGTACGGTCAATGAATTATTTGTTGAACGCACTGTGAAGCGTGGGTTAGTGGGCAATATTTATAAAGGGAAGGTTGTTCGCGTGCTTCCGGGTATGCAGGCTGCTTTTATTGATATTGGATTGTCGAGAACGGCTTTTTTACATATCAATGATATGGTCTGGCAGCGCAATCAACCGACCCCGAACGTTTTTGAGCTGTTACAACCGGGGCAAGTACTCACTGTACAAGTCATGAAAGATATGTTGGGTACCAAAGGTGCACGACTTTCTACTGATCTTTCTATTCCTTCCCGTTACCTCGTTTTAATGCCATATGGCAGTCATACCGGTGTTTCACAGCGCATTGAGTCTGAAGAAGAACGTGATCGCTTGCGTAGCATGATTGAACGCATTCAAAAGGAACACAACTTACCGGGTTCAGTCATCGTTCGTACTGCCGCCGAAGGTATTCCTGAATGTGAAATTGCGCAGGACATGGCTTATTTAGCAAAACTGTGGGAATACATTCAACGTAAACAACGCAGTATTGTTGTGCCTTCATTGATTTTTGAAGAGCTACCTTTACCACAACGCGTCATCCGTGATTTGGCCAATGAAGATACGTCTAAAATTCAGGTCGACTCACGTGAAGTGCATGGCAAATTGCAAGAGTTTGTTCAAGAATTTGTACCGAGTATGCAAAATCGCTTACTGCATTATCCGGGTGAGCGTCCAATTTTTGACTTGTACAATGTCGAAGAGGATATTCAGAAAGCCTTACAGACACGTGTAGCACTTAAGTCTGGCGGCTACCTGATGATCGATCAAACTGAAGCGATGACCACGATTGATGTCAATACTGGCTCCTACGTCGGTGGTCGTTCGCTTGAAGACACTGTGTTTAAAACCAATATGGAAGCCACACAGGTCATTGCACGTCAGCTCCGACTACGTAACTTGGGCGGGATTATCATTATTGACTTCATTGATATGCAAGAAGCACATCATCGTGAAGAGGTGATGAGCCAGTTTGAGAAAATGCTTGAGCGCGATCATGCTAAAACCAAGATCACTCAAGTGTCTGAGCTGGGTTTGGTGGAAATGACTCGGAAACGCACCCGTGAATCTCTGGAGCATCTACTTTGTGATTCTTGCCCGACCTGTCAGGGGCGTGGTTATGTGAAAACGGCTGAAACAGTTTGCTATGAAATTTTCCGTGAAATCTTGAGATATGCACGTGCTTATGAGTCACAAAGTGGCTTTACCGTGGTGGCACATCCGTCGGTGATTGACCGATTGTTAACTGCTGAAGCACCTGCGGTAGCTGATTTAGAGCACTTTATTAGCCGTGTGATCAAGTTCCAAGTGGAAAATTTATATACGCAAGAGCAATACGATATCATTCTGAGCTGAAATTGTAACAGAATATCGTTAAACACTTGTTACAACTGAGATTTTACTTTTGAACTGTTATTTTGAATACTAGATACATCAAATAGCCAAAGCCATTTTCCTGCATTGGACTTGAAAATGGTTTAGCAAAAAGAGGTGTACTATGGGTGTTAGTAAAACAGTAATGAAAAGTGGTCTTAAAACTGTTGTTGAAGCAAAAGCGATCCATTCAGGTTATATCGTGGATGAGCGTGGTAATGAAGTTCAAATTACAGCGTCTATGATTCGTTCTGCTTGTCATCAGTTACTTAAACAGTGCCGAGCAATTAAAGCTTAAATATTGAAATATAAATAATGTAATCCAGAGGGTTAAAGTGCTAACGCGCAATTCTAAAATATTTAATGCGCTAAAATTTTATAAATAATGGAAAATAAACTTAATTATCAGTTCGTATCTACAAGTCATAATTAAACAATAACAACGGATTTGTTCACCTAAATTTTAGCTTATACACGTAAATTGCTCCAAAAAATCACTCAAAGTTCAAATGATAAAAACCCGTCTAGATTGTTTAATTTAGACGGGTTTTTAATTTTTTTGATGGTTCAATCTGCTGATGAATTGATACAAAATCTAGAAACTGGCGGTTAGCTAACCGCCTGTAACTTTGGGGAATCTTGGTTCACAATAGTTTCAAATCGTTGAATTTCTTCTTCCAAATGCGTGAGTAAATTTTGCATTTTTGGCAGCGCATTACGACATGCCGTTAAACCCACTTCAAGCTTATCTAAATAGCTGGTCATGGTGATATTAAGCGCTTGACCATCCAAAACAATAGACGCTGGGTAGAGCGCTTCTAAACGTGCACCATTCCAATATAACGGCTCTTGTGGGCCGGGAACATTCGAAATGACCAAGTTAAAGGCCTGACGTTTTGGCATGAAGCCTGATGCAATATTTAAACCTGCTGCACTGTAGACAAAAGCACTGTAGTTTAAAATTTGATTCGAGTTCATCCGCTTAAAGCGCTCTTTGGCATTGAGCACACTACGACGCACAATTTTTAAGCGCTCTAGCGGATCTTCTTTATGGGTTCCAAGATTGGCCAAAATCATGGTAATACGGTTAGACATATCTGAATCATCGGTACGCACAGATGCAGGCACCATGGCAATCAATGGCTTTTTAGGTAATGCATTTTGTGTAATTAAATACTCACGTAATGCGCCTGAACAAATTGCGAGCACAATATCGTTAATTGTTACGCCGAGTGACTTGGCAATATGTGACAAACGTGAAAATTCAAAAGACTGAGCAGCGAAACGACGAGAAGAACTAACCCGTTGGTTTAATATTGAACTCGGCGCTTGGAAACTAGACACATAATCTGGGTTACGCCCCATATCTTTCATTACTGTTTGTGACAGTTCGTACAAAACTCGTGGAGTTGAGTCAAGTTGTCCCTTAATGGTCGATAACAGACCTTTCATACGACTGGCTTTAGGCTGCTTCAGGCGTTTTGCACGAGGGCCTTCTACACACCATGGTGGCACAATACTTTTAGCATCTGGGTCATGCGAAAGCGATTTTTCAACTAAACGCATACCTGCAATGCCATCGACCATCGCGTGGTGGATTTTGAAGTACATGGCAAAACGATTGCCTTCAATGCCTTCAATAATATGGCAGGTCCAAAGCGGTTTTGCACGGTCAATCAGCGCACTGTGTTCCTGTGAAATATAAGTCAAAAGTTCACGGATACGACCGGGATGCGGCAGTGCGATATGGCGGAAGTGATGATCTAAATCAAACTCTTCGTCTTCATCCCAAAAGAAGCCGTTGAGTTTATTGTTAAAAGGAGGAATAGGAATGGATTTTGAATTACGAATATCTGCGACTAAATCTTGAATAAAAGTATCTGGTGCATTGTCAGGGATCTGAAATAAAAATAGACCACCTACGTGCATCGGTTGTTGCCGTTTCTCTAAATTTAAGAATATGAAATCAATAGGATGTAATGGACGCATAGCGTTGATTGCCTCACTGCAATTTCTACAGCTGCTCATGTATGAGTAGCATTGTTAGAATTATTAAATTGTCATTTGCAGTATAGCGTTTTTACGTTGAAATGATACGGAATTATGTGTATCTATGCGTTGAAAAAAACCACTGCTATGCAGTGGTTTTGTGATCTTTATTTTTTCATGTTGCCTGCGTGTAAGCCGCATTCTTTATGGGTTGCATCTTCCCACCACCAGCGACCTTCACGTTCGTGTTGATTCGGTAAAACAGGTCGAGTACATGGTTCACAGCCAATCGAGATAAAGCCACGTTCGTGTAGTGGATTATATGGAATTTCCATGAGACGGATATAGTTCCATACATCAGCGCTAGACCAGTTTGCCAAAGGATTATATTTAATCAATTGCTTGCCCGGACCTGAAAAACCTGGGTCAGCTTGTACCACTGGAATTTCATTACGTGTGCCTGGGCTTTGGTCTTTACGTTGACCTGTGATCCAGCCATCTAAAGTGGCTAGTTTTTTACGCAAAGGTTGTACTTTACGGATACCACAGCATTCTTTATGTTCATCTTGATAGAAGCTAAAAAAGCCCTTTTCTGTTACCAGTTTTTGTACGGCATCACTTTCTGGGAAACAGATTTCAATATCAATTTTATAATGTTTACGGACAGTATCTAAAAATTGGTAAGTTTCAGGGTGTAAGCGACCGGTATCTAAACTAAATACACGAAAAGGAATCCCTAAGTTTGATGCAAGATCAATCAGTACAACATCTTCTGCACCAGAAAAGGAAATCGCAACTTCACCTTGCTGGCTAAGCGCAAGTTTCATAATCTCAGAAGGTGATTTATCTGCATATTCAGATGCAAGTGCATCGACAAGGTCAATAGTAGGGATGGTAGTCATGAATGTCCTGGCTATAGGCTTGGAACGTTAAAACCTATATTAATTTATTTCAGAACTATTTTAATGGAAATGCTAAAACACACTTATCACTAAAAAATAGATACTTATGAAAAAAATAGATTTAAAAAAGAACAATGCATTTTTTTATTCTTCCGCTATGATAATGAAAAATTTTTTTCACATAACAGAGGGTAGAGTGCATGGAAGTCGTTTGTTTAGATCTAGAAGGGGTTTTAGTACCTGAAATTTGGATTAATTTTGCGAAAAAAACAGGCATTAAAGAACTTGAAGCAACGACTCGTGACATTCCAGATTACGATGTGTTGATGACTCAGCGTTTAAATATCCTAAAACAACACGGTTTGGGTTTAAACGATATTCAAGACGTAATCGCAGATATGGGGCCATTTGAAGGTGCAAAAGAGTTTGTAGAGTGGGTGCGTACTCATTTTCAATTGATTATTCTTTCAGATACTTTCTATGAGTTTGCACATCCATTAATGCAGCAACTTGGTTGGCCAACGATTTTCTGCCACAAATTAGAAACTGATGAAAATGGTATGATCTCAGCTTATAAGCTTCGTCAACCTGATCAAAAGCGTAAAGCCGTTCAAGCATTGCATGGGTTAAACTTCCGGGTGATTGCAGCAGGTGATTCTTATAACGATACGACGATGCTTAGTGAAGCAGATGCGGGTTTCTTATTTGATGCGCCTGACAATGTGATTGCAGAATTTCCACAATTCCCACCAATTCACGGCTATGCTGCATTAAAAGAAGCGATTCGTAATGCTTCAGTGCGTGATATTCCAGCTTAATTCTGTATAGCTGGTTATAGAAAAGGGCGCTTATGCGCCCTTTCTTGTTTAATGCAAAGCTGTTCTAACAACTTAGAAGCGATAGCCTATTTTCAAACCATAGCCAAGCGCATGGTTATCTTCAAATTCACCTACTGGATTACCACCAGTTTGAGCAGTAGCATCACCTAACCAGAAGTATTTAACACCTGCTTGGATGAAATAGTTTTCAGCAGGACTATATTGACCACCTAGACCAACATTCCAATTCCCTTCAACAGGGCCTAAAGTCGTAATAGGGTTGCCAGCACCCGAATCGTAACCTACAGATGCAGAACCAGACCATTTGCTGTTAAATTTATGGCCTACACCAACATTAGCTGACCATTGGTCGTCTGAGTAATCAATAAGATTTTGACGGACATGAGGTGCTGGAATTGAACTTACGTTACCAAGTAAAGTTGGTTTAACCGCAAACTGGCTCCAATGTACCCAACGAACATTGGCAAATGCTAGCGTATCTTTAGCAATACCTGTTTGGAAATCTAAGTTAACTGATTGAGGTGTTGTTGCATCAACAGATGATGTCAGCGCACTTAAAGATGGATACGGTAGAAGCGTAGTTTCATTGGATTTTGTATTATGTTCAATTTCAGAGCGGTAGGTAATAGCCGCTTTTAATGCAATTTCAGGAATCGAATAAGCAACACCTGCTAACCAGCCATAAGCTTCTTCACGTTCCATTTCGATGTTATAAGTACCAAGTTTGGCATTACCACCATAAGCAGCACCACGTAGTTTGATATTGGCTTCTACAGTTTGCCAAACTGGACCTGCATAAAAGTTCCAATTTTCGTTTGGTTGGTAACCAATTAGGGCAGTTAAGCTTTCAGTTTTAACATCTACAGATGTACCTTGAGCACCATTACCAAATACTTGCGATGCAGCATCATATTCAGCTTCTGCACCGTATGGTTGGTCGTAAATTAAACCTAGTGAAATTTTGTCAGTCGCTTGTACTTTGACAGCAGCGGAAGGGAAGTAATATGACTTCGCCATGTCATCGACATTAAGTTCATTTGACTTTACTTCTGCATCTAGAACAGTGATACCTGCTTCTGCATAGTTACCAGGTTGTAAGAATGCTGAAATAGACTGACCTGAACGATCTAGACCCGCTGCAAATAATGATGCTGTTGGTAAAGCGGTAAGTAAAATTGCGTAGCTAAGGTGATTTAAGCGCATACTTTTCCCTGTTTGTAACTTTTGATGTTATTTCAATGTGTGGAAAGTAACATAAATAGAAAAACAGTAAATAAGAGTTGCTACTCTAAAATTGAACTAGGGAAGTTAAAAAATGAGCATGACTAGAGTATTTATTCTAGTGATTGATAATTATCTTTATGATTTTTAAATGAAAAATTAGAGTAAAAAGCTTAGTTTTTGATAAATGTTTTAGTAAATTTAAATGTTTATTGTTTGATCAAACAAGATAGGGAAAGAATAAAAAGTTAGGGCCATAGCGAACTATGGCCCGAATCATATTTAAATTAGAAGCGGTAACCGATTTTTAAACCGTATGCCCAAGCATCGTTATCTTCAAATGATGCTACTGATTCATTTGTACCAAACATTGATGCAGGTTGTGCTTCAGCATCACCTAACATGAAGTATTTAACACCACCTGCGATAAAGTAGTTAGGCGCTGGGCTGAATTGTAAACCTAAGCCAACGTTCCAGTAGCCTTCAGTAGGACCAAGTGTTGATACAGGGTTGCCTGCACCAGAATCCCAACCTACAGAAACGTTACCAGCCCATTGTTCACTCAATTTACGACCTATACCAACTGTAGCATTGATTTGATCGTCAGAATAAGCAACAAGGTCAAATCCACCAACAGGACCACGACCAAGGGCACCTAATGTTTCAGATGCTTTACCAAAAGCGGTTGGGCGAATTGCAAAATTTGACCAATCTACCCAACGTACATTTGCAAATGCGACAGTGTCGGCCATGATACCAGTTTGAAAATCAAGGTTAACAGACTGCGGTGTGGTGATCTTAGTGTCAGCACGCGTTGAAAAAGCACCGCCTAGTAGAGCACTGCTTCCAGTTTCAGTGGTTGCAGCTTCGTGATCAATCTCAGAACGGTAAGTAATAGATGCTTTTAAAGCAATTTCTGGGATTTGGTACGCTACTCCTGCTAACCAACCAACGGCACTATCTTCTTTCATATTTGCATTATATAAACCGAGAGCTTGGTTTGCTCCATATGCAATACCGCGTAGTTGAACATCACCTTTTACTGTTTGATAAACACCACCGCCGTATATGTTAAAATTTTCAATTGGTTGAAAACCTAATATCATCGAGATATTTTGAGTGTTAACTTCGACTTCCGTTGTTTCGCCCATTAATTGGAATGCGCCAGGGTTACCTGCAACTGGTAGTGTTTGATCTGTTGCACTATATTTAGCTTCTGCACCAAAAGGTTGATCATATAGTAAACCAAAAGAAAAATTATCAGTTAGCTGTAATTTTAATGCTGCGTGTGGAAAATAGTAATCACCCGCCATGTCATCTAGTGATGTATTAGCAAGAGCTCCTAATGTTGGGTTGCTAGCAGGTGCAGTGCTGTTCATCTTCCCTGAAACATTCGGATCTAAAACCGAAATACCTGCTTCAAAATAGTTCCCTGGTTGTAAAAATGCAGAAATAGATTGTCCTGAACGATCTAGTGCTGCTGCAAAAGCACCTGTCATTGGAACTGAAGCAAGAATCATGGCTGTAGCTAAAGTTTTTAATTTCATTCTTCGTCATTCCTTGAGATACGAATTTGATTTTTATGGTTACTGCATATATTCGTTATGGAAAACTTCTTAATACTCTTAGGCTTAATTGTTACTCCATGTGACAAAAATAGCATAATTAAAATAAGAGTAAATGCTCTAGATTGAAAAATATGGCTAAAAGTTGCTATTTTTAGAGTAAAAGTACTAATTAGTATATATAACATTTTGATTATTATTTAATATTTTCATTTAGCGCATTATTTTCTAAACCTAGAAAAAAATTGAAAAAATTTTGATATGAGCAGTCATAAATTGATTTTTTGGCCTTATGGACCATACTATGTGTCGTTTTTTGCATTGAGAGGTAGGTGGTTATCACATTTTAAAGCGCTATTTAACTGTTCTTAAAAATAGTCTTTGAACAGTAATCTTTGTAAAAACAATAACTAAGTTAAAAACTGTAATTGATGGGTTTTTAGTGTGAAAGGTTCTTTCTTTATATTTATTGGTATATGGGGGATTACAAATACAGGGAGGAGGGATATCTCAGAAATTGTGCGCTCTGCGGGACTCGAACCCACGTCGGTCGCTTAGGAGGCAACTGCTCTATCCAGTTAAGCTAAGAGCGCAAGACGGAGGCTAATGTACTCCTATTTTAGCTAAAAAAAAAGTTATTGCCGAAACAATAACTTTTTAAATTACTTAGTCTTTATGAACTTCATTGGGGTCAATGTCGCTCAAATCTTTAGGATTAAGATAGTTAAACATTAATAACATGACTGTAATCCAAACAGGGATCATTAGAACAGATTCCATAAAGCCCTGAGTCCACATAATAAAGAGAACTAAAGCAATAAAGATCAGAACGATGTAGTTGCTGACTGGTGCCCAAAGTGCAGGATAAGACGTTGTAAAATTCAAAATACGTTTTGCACGACGGAACTGTAAGTGAGTCATGGTAATCATCGCCCAGTTCAGGACAAGTGCACCAACCACCACATACATTAAGTGACCAAGCGCATCTTCAGGTACGAAGTAGTTTAAGAGTACGCAACCGAAAATCAGGACTGCAGAAAGTAATACCGCTGGAATTGGCACGCCACTTTTGTTGGTTTTAGCGAAAACTTTTGGAGCATTACCTTGCTTCGCCAAGCTGTAAAGCATACGGCTATTGGCATACATACCGCTGTTATAAACAGACAGTGCTGCAGTTAAAATAATGAAGTTCAGTAAATGTGCAGCCCAATCAATACCCAGTTGGCTAAAGATCATCACAAATGGACTTTTGTCTAAACCACCTAGTTCAAGCTGATTCCATGGCACAAGTGATAATAGAATAGTCAAAGAACCCACGTAGAAAATCAAAATACGAAAAACAACTTGGTTAATCGCTTTAGGAATAGTTTCTTTTGGATTTTCAGCTTCCGCTGCCGCCATACCAATCAGTTCAATACCACCGAAGGCGAACATCAAGAAAGCTAGCATGAAGAATAAGCCTTCAAAACCATTTGGGAAGAAGCCGCCCTGACTCCATAAGTTGGTAAATGATGCTGTAGAGTTGGCATCTGCTGTAAGTAGCAAATACAAACCAAATACGATCATCGAAATAACTGCAGTGACTTTAATAATCGACAGCCAAAACTCAGATTCACCATAAAACTTCACATTGCCTAAGTTTACTACAGTGATGATCACGAAGAAGAACAGTACAGATGCCCACGCTGGAATATGAGGCCACCAGTAATTGATGTATTTCGCAACAGCGGTGAGTTCTGTCATTGCCACTAAAATATAGAGAATCCAGTAGTTCCAACCTGTTAAGAAACCTGGAAATTTCCCCCAATATTTATATGCAAAATGGCTAAATGAACCCGCTACAGGTTCATGGACGATCATTTCACCCAACTGACGCATAATTAGAAAGGCGATCAAACCGCCAATGGCGTAGCCAAGAATAATGGATGGTCCAGCAGATTGAATCACATGCGCTGAGCCCAAGAATAAGCCTGTACCAATTGCACCACCCATGGCAATCAATTGAATATGACGATTCTTTAAGCCACGCTTGAGTTCGGAGGAATTGGTAGTCAAGTTACTCTTCCCGAGAATGGTTTAATTTTGGTAATTGTAATGTATAGAGAATGAATAGCCTAGTAGCTCAAAATTTATGAAAAATATTTATAGGTTTAATAACCTATTTTTCGTTTTAAATGCTGAATTAAAAATTTATGAATCAATAGATTAATTTTATTTTAATTGAAATTCTGATGCTTGGTTTTATATGGAAAAGGTATCGAATGTTGTTTTTTTATACTTAAGTCATGTGATTGTTAAAACTTCAATTAAACATTGTATGATGCAAAAGCGCAGAAAAGAACGCTCTGCCAAAACACAATGATAAAGATTAAGGATTCAATAAAAATGAGTTTTGCTCCCCAAATTAAAATTGCAGCGACTTATATGCGTGGTGGTACAAGTAAAGGTGTATTTTTCAAGCTAGATGATTTGCCCCTTGCAGCACAACAAGCTGGAAAAGTTCGCGATCAACTTTTATTACGTGTGATTGGCAGTCCAGATCCTTATGGCAAACAAATTGATGGGATGGGTGGAGCGACTTCAAGTACCAGTAAAACCGTGATTTTGGCAAAAAGTTCACAGCCTGAGCATGATGTAGACTATCTATTTGGACAAGTGTCGATAGATAAAGCATTTGTCGACTGGAGTGGTAACTGCGGAAACTTAACGGCAGCGGTTGGTGCATTTGCCATTTCAAATGGTTTGGTTGAGGCATCACGTATTCCTGAAAATGGTTTGTGTACGGTTCGCATTTGGCAAGCCAATATTCAAAAAACCATTATTGCGCATGTACCTATTACTGATGGTGCAGTACAAGAAACCGGTGATTTTGAACTAGATGGTGTGACCTTCCCAGCAGCCGAAGTTCAAATTGAATTTTTAGACCCCGCAGATGATGGTGAAGATGGCGGCGCTATGTTCCCTACAGGGAATTTGGTCGATACCTTAACCGTACCCGATGAAGGCAGTTTCCCTGCAACATTCATTAATGCAGGTATTCCAACGATTTTCTTAAATGCAGAAGATATTGGTTATGTCGGCACTGAACTGCAAGATGCGATCAACGGTGATGCTAAGGCATTGGCCCGTTTTGAAAAAATCCGTGCTTATGGTGCGCAGCAAATGGGTTTGATTTCAGATATTGCTGAAGCAGAGCAACGTCAACATACACCAAAGATTGCATTTGTTTCAAAACCGAAAGCTTATACATCTTCGAGTTCTAAACAAATTTCAGAACACGATACGGACTTATTGGTTCGTGCCTTGTCGATGGGGAAACTGCATCATGCCATGATGGGCACAGCGGCAGTTGCCATTGGTACAGCAGCTGCGATACCGGGGACACTTGTGAACTTAGCCGCGGGTGGTGGGGAGCGAGAAGCCGTGCGTTTCGGACATCCATCTGGGACGTTACGTGTAGGTGCGCAAGCGATTTATGAAAATGGTCAGTGGGTCGTTAAAAAAGCCGTAATGAGCCGAAGTGCGCGTGTCTTAATGGAAGGTTGGGTGCGTATTCCTGCGGATAGTTTGGATTAAGCATTTAACATCTCATTTGAAATCAGCCTCTGCTTTGCAGGGGCTTTTTTTTGCCTTTATCTTTTATATGAATAAGCAAATCATGAATTGGTATATATTTTTATATAATATGAACTGCATTTAATATTAGAAAGTTTCTGTGATTTATGTCAGATTAATTTTGTTAGCATTTTGCGTAGCTTTGCCCTGAAAAAAGTAGCGAAACCATGCTTAAAAAAGACTTAATAAAATCGGAAATACCTACTGAACAATTGGCTGTATTAGAAGCGTTGCCAATGCCTGCTGCGTTATTTTCTGCCACAGCTGAGCTGATATGCGCCAATCAAATATTTAAACATCGGTTTCAGTCAGACTTACAAGAGATCGTATTAAATCATGTGTCTGTGATGCAGCAAAAAACCAAAGCCACAAGTTCTGAGTTTGATTTACGCTGTTTAGAGAACGATAGCATTGAACCCTTTATGTATAGTGAAAATGAACGGCATTATTGGTTCACGCTCAAACCAAAGTTTCAACAAAGTGGCGATTTGGAACGTGTGTTGTTGTGCTGTGCGGATATTACAAATTTAAAGCAATTCGAATTATCGCTGTTGAAACATAACCAACAACTCGAACAACAAGTTTATTTTGATTATCTGACAGGGATAAAAAATCGACGAGGTTTTGATTTAGACCTTTCTCAGTGGCAAAAAAGCTTCGCGGTTGAACAAGCCGATGAAATTTGTTTGATGATGCTCGATTTAGACAATTTTAAGCAAATCAATGATATCTACGGTCATGCGTTTGGCGATGAGGTTTTAAGAAAAAGTGCGCAGCTTTTAAGGGTGCAAATTAGTCAACACGCAGATGCACAAATATATCGCATGGGTGGGGAAGAGTTTGCAATGATTTTGCCACGCACGGCTATATCGACTGCATGTTCGATTGCACAACAATGTTGTGAGCAAATCTATGCTTCTTCGATGAATTATGCGGATAAGGCTTTACAACTGAGTATCTCATGCGGAGTGGCCTTGTGGGATGGTACAGAGTCATTTTTTGAAACATTGGCACGTGCCGATCAGGCTTTGTATCAAGCCAAGAAAGGCTCGAAAAATTGTACTTGTTTTAATGATGGACAAAATGTGGCGCTATTTGAGGAAACGACATTTAAAAAACCATCAGACTGTGGGAAAAACACATAGATTTAGGTCGTAACATAGAGAAAGATCTGAGAAAGCAGTATGATGCAACAGGTCAAAATTGACAGAAAACATTGGCAGTCGATTTGCTAATGAACGAAGCAGTTAAATATTTAAAGTATTTGAGGTGAATGTGTCTTCTTTAACAGACGTTTCCACACATGCCCTGACAGAAGCGCAGCAGCGTATTCAGCAGGATTTACTGACAGCGCTTGATGCATTTTCAATTCCAGAACCCTTAAAAGGGGCGGTGTATCATGCTGTGATGTTGGGTGGAAAACGTGTTCGACCGGCACTTTGTTATGCAACAGCAGCGTTAAAACCCAATACCAATTTTGCAGCAGTACGCCGTGCTGCGGTGGCAATTGAATTTATTCATTGCTATTCATTGGCACACGATGATTTGCCGTGTATGGACAATGATTTACTTCGTCGTGGTCAACCAACTTGTCATGTGGCTTTTGGTGAAGATACGGCCTTACTTGCTGGCGATATTTTACAATCGATGGCTTTTGAAGTTTTAGGCAGTCGTCTCTTTGATCAAGGCCCAGCAGTTGAAGCGCCGATTATCTTAAAGCAAATGCAAATTTTAGCGACTGCAACTTCAAAAATGGTCAATGGACAAGTCCTAGACTTACAAGCGGAAGGCAAACACGTCAGTCAGGATGAACTAGAAAACATTCATCGAAATAAAACCGGCGCTTTAATTTCTGCAGCAATCATGATGGCGGCAGTGACAATATTTAATGGCACAGATCAAGCTATTCCTAAACTCCGCGAATTTGGTCTTGCGATTGGTTTAGCCTTTCAGGTGCAAGATGATATTTTAGATATTATTGCTGATACTGAGGCATTGGGTAAAACAGCGGGTAAAGATCAACAAGTGGATAAATCGACATATCCTGCGCTAATGGGTCTTGATCAAGCCCAAGCTTATGCAGAAGAATTACATGCACAAGCGCTTCAAGCTTTGGATTATTTTGCAGAAGATGCGGCAGAATTACACAAGATCACGCAGTTTTTATTAAAACGTCAAAGTTAATATGACGCAGTAAAAGACCTCAGCCCACACATGTAACATGTTGTGGGCATTTTTATATTTTGTACATTTGGAACAGAAGGAAATAAACCATCTAGGTAATATCTAAATGGATGACATGATAAAAACAAAAAAGGACGCTAGGCGTCCTTTTTTGCAGATATTAAAACTTAGAAATTAAATTTAAGTGCTATTGGTCTTAAATACTTTCTTTATAGATACGATCTGCTTCTTCAAATTTTTCAGTGACTTCAGCAGATGGCGCTTTGCCCATTAAACTCACAATGATGATTGCAATGAGTGAGCAGATGAAGCCCGGTATAATTTCATAAACGCCTGTATCGCCCCAGAGGTTTTTCCATAGAATAACCATAACAGCACCAACCACCATACCGGCTAAAGCACCGTTCAATGTCATACGTTTCCAGAACAATGACATGATAATCAGTGGGCCAAATGCAGCACCAAAGCCTGCCCATGCATATGCTACGAGACCAAGGACTTTAGAGTCAGGATTACCCGCCATATAGATCGCAAGCAACGCAATCATTAACACCATGAAACGGCCGACCCAAACCAATTCTTTTTGTGAAGCATTTTTGCGTAAGAATGATTTATAAAAGTCTTCAGTTAATGTACTTGAGCAGACTAAAAGCTGACAGCTTAAGGTACTCATGATCGCAGCTAAAATCGCAGCCAATACGATACCTGCAGCCCATGGGTTAAATAGAATTTTAGTCAATTCCATAAAGACCGTTTCAGGGTTAGCTGTAACGACACCTGCTAGTTCTGGATGCTGTTGGAAATAAGCAATACCGAAGAAGCCTGCTGCAACTGCGCCACCGAGGCAGAGCGTCATCCATGTCATACCAATACGGCGTGCATTAGGAATCGATTTAACTGAATCTGCTGCCATGAAGCGCACTAAAATATGCGGTTGACCAAAATAGCCTAAGCCCCATGCCAATAAAGACATGATTGCGACAAAACTTAAGTCAGCAAATACATCCATGGCTTGAGGGCGTGCTGCTTCAAGTGCCAGAGTGAATTGGGTTAAATCAGAGAACGACAACATGACCACGATAGGTGTCAGCAGCAAGGCAAAAATCATAAAGCCCGCTTGAATGGTATCGGTCCAACTGACAGCAAGGAAGCCACCAATAAACACATAGCTCACCGTTGCAATGGCACTGATCCAAAGCGCAGTGCTATACGACATACCAAACATACTTTCAAATAATCGAGCGCCTGCAACCATGCCTGAAGCACAGTAAATTGCGAAGAAAATCAAAATAATTACAGCAGACACGATACGTAAGATTTTCTTTTGATCGTTAAAACGATTTGAGAAATAGTCAGGTAGGGTCAAGGCATTATTTTGAACTTCGGTATGTACCCGGAGACGACCTGCAACAAGTAGCCAGTTGAGCCAAGCACCGATGATCAGACCAATTGCAATCCACATTTCAGATAAACCTGAAAGGTAAATCGCCCCCGGAAGACCCATGAGCAACCAACCACTCATATCCGATGCACCTGCAGAAAGGGCAGTGACAAAGCTCCCTAATCGGCGGCCACCTAAAATGTAGTCAGAAAAGTTACTGGTCGCACGGTATGCAAGTAAACCGATCACGACCATGGCGACAATATAAAAAAGAAAGGTAATTAGGGTGGGATTCAGGGAGCTCATACGGTATCCGCTTTGGCGTTGGACAATTGCGTTTAATTAGGGGACTCAATGGGATTTGCCTACGCCAAGTAGGTGAAATCGAACGATAAGTCCTAAAACGTCAAAAAAATAACGTGAAATTTAAACATAAATTCTCAAACTTTGCCTTCTTTTTTGTTTTGGGCATAAAAATGGGCCGTATGTCACGACCCATTTTAATTAATGCGAAGATTTAGTTATTACGTCCCATCACACCACGAATGGTGTTAAGTACATCCGCAGGTAATACCACAGTTTTGGCATTATTAGATTTAGCCATATCTTGCATGGCTTTGACGTATTGTTCACCGAGTAAGTATGCAACTGGAATTTCTTTATCGCCGACGGCTGAACTCACCATTTCAATTGCACGTTGAGAAGACTCTGCCAGTACCACTTGAGCTTCTGCATCACGACGAGAGGCTTCTAAACGACCATCTGCTTCCAAAATCGCCGCTTGTTTTTCACCGTCTGCCTTGGTCACTGTCGCACGACGTTGACGTTCCGCTGCCGCTTGCTCTTCCATTGCTGCTTGCATGGTATGAGAAGGTTTAATATCTTGAATTTCTACAGTTTTAAGCGTAATACCCCAGTCAGAGATATCATCAGAAATAGCAGCTTTAAGTTTAGCCTTAATATGATCACGCGATGAAAGTGCATCATCGAGGTCCATTTCACCGACAATAGAACGTAAAGAGGTTTGAACTAAGTTTTGAATCGCCCATGTGTAGTTTTCAATACCGTAAACTGCTTTTTCAGGCGTGGTTAAATTGATATAAGCCACAGCATTCATCAGCAGTACCGCGTTGTCACGTGTGATCACTTCCTGAGAGGGAATATCTAACACGATATCTTTGGTTGTGACTTTATAAGCCACTTCATCGACATACGGAATCACAAAGTTCAGTCCCGGATTGAGCGTGGTATGGTATTTACCTAAACGCTGAACAATCCATTTATAACCTTGGGGAACAATACGAACACCTTTAAAAATGGTGACGGCTACAAAAACTAAGAGCGCTAAAAAAACAATAGAAACACCAGACATGTCATTTCTCACTTATTTATGGATTGTCAGCGGGGTGGTTGCTGCTGTGCAGTTGGACGACTAAATCATTGCCTAAAATATCGGTCACGCGAACGCGATCACCGACTTGAAGTGCATCTTGGGTACGGCAATGCCATTCGTCTGAACCTAAAACAGGCATTGGGAAGCGAACTTTTACGCTGCCATGATTGAGCTGGGTTTGAATCACCATACCCACTTGGCCAATCGTCGCTTCACGTGACAGACCTGCTTTGGTTTTATCAATGGATAAAGGCTTAATAAATTTGAACCACAAAAATGTGCAGAGCACGGCAAAAATAATCCAAACCACAATTTGCACATTAAAGTCCATGGATGGAAAGATCCAATATAAGATCCCAACCAAAATTGCAGAAACACCAAACCAGAGCGCTGCAAAAGACGGCAAAATCAGTTCAAAAAGCATCAAAGCGACGCCCAATACAAACCAGTGCCAAGGTTCTAAAATAAATTCCATACATCTACTCTTATATAAGGGTGAATTGATATAGATGAACCAGTATCTATATCAATGTAGCAGATGTATAACTCAATGAATATAAAAAAAATCGTTGAATTATATTTTCGCTTTTGGTGCTGGTTTAAAGGCCGCAGGAGACTGTTTAAAGTTATCGATCGCCTTAATAATGCTATTCACTTTAAGCTGTGCCGCTTTTTCACCTTCTAAAATCGTCGCATTGCTCGACTTCAAATCGAGTGTGCCAATATGTCCCACTTTAGGTTGAATCACGAAATTGGCATTTTTCAGTTCTTCATTAATACTTTGTTGTCCCATGATGTTAATGGTTTGATCGAGTAAACCAAACATGCTTACGGCTTTGCTACCGTCAGGACGCGCAGAAATATCAACCGCAATCACGATATCTGCACCCATATCACGTGCCGTTTTCACTGGAATCGGGCTGACTAAACCACCATCGACATATTTCACCCCTGCAATGGTTGCAGGTACAAATACATTCGGAATACTGCACGATGCACGTACCGCTTGGCCTGCATTACCACGGTTAAATTCAGTTTTACTGCCATTATCCAAACGGGTGGCTACAGCAGCAAAGCGCTTTGGAAATTGTTCAATTGATTTATTGCCGACGTTTTTATTAACAAAGTCTTGCAGTTTTTGCCCTTGAATAATGCCTTGGCTATTTAAGGTTAAATCACGAATATCAGACTCTTTAAAGTTCAGGGCCAATTGCTGCATTTGATATGGTGTTTTACCGCTGGCATATAAGCTACCGACAAAACTACCCGCACTGGTCCCAGTCACAATTTTAGGTTTAATACCATGTGATTCGAGCACCTTAAGCACACCAATATGTGCAAAACCTTTGGCACCGCCACCACCGAGCGCAATCGCGATCACCGGTTCACGTGCTTTGGCTGGTGTAAGTGTCGTGGTCGCAGGCGTTTTGGTTGCAGAATCACAGCCAGTGAGTGCCAATACAAAGAGGCTAGGAATCAGGTAATGCAAAAGTTTCATGGGTGAAATCTGATGGTTAAATATACAAAGTGCACATCACATCAAAAAAATAGCCATTTGACTAGGGCTTTTTCCAGTGCTTTTGTAACGGCAATGCCAACCATTCGGGATTTTTCGGGGAAAATTTCCCGTCATATATCTTCAAAATTTTTTCGAGATCAGTTTCAAAATCTCCACTGGGTTCAAAAACACCCAAGCAATGAATGATTTTCTTTGCATAATCAAAGCTAAACATCACAATAGGTATCTGTGCTTCATAGGCAATATAGTAAAAACCACTCCTGATTTTATCGGCTTTTTTTCGTGTTCCCTCAGGTGCCATTCCAATCCAAATTTGATCTGTCGCTTGGACAATCTCAGCAATTTCACGTGTCAGTCCATGTGGATTTTCACGCTGTACTGGGATCACGCCGACCCAATCCAAAAGTGGTTTTAAGGGAGTATCAAAAAGGGTGTTTTTACCAAAAATGGTTATTTTTATCCCGATCCCAAGCAAGGCGAGAAAACCATGCCATGCATCTATATTAGAAGTATGCGGAGAAATGATCGCTACAGCTTTGGCAAGGTTGGGAAATTCGCCGTCAAATTTCCATCCTTGTGCCAAAAAAAGTTTTTTAAAAATTGCGCGGCTCAGGGTGGAACCACGTGATGGGACTTGATCGGGCAAAACCGGAAATAATTGAGTCTTTTGATTCATTGCATATTCTTATATAGGTGAAATCCATTTTCGATGCGATGCACATTTAAAAGTATGGCATCAGCATTGACCTTATCTTAGGTCGATGATTTTTTTAGATCATTGGCAAAATAGCCGTATTTTGACTACTCTAAATGTAACTTCAGCGCATTCAACATTTAGGAACTTATGATCCAGCTTCGTCAGCTCTATCTTTTACTGTTTTCCTTATATTGGGCGCAAGGGTTACCTGTCGGTTTTATGACGCATGCTTTACCAGTGATTTTAAGAGCGCAAGGTGTATCTTTGGCACATATTGGTGGCTTTGGATTACTCATGCTGCCATGGTCGATCAAAGTTTTTTGGGCACCGTGGATTGATCGACATGGTTCAAGGTCCAAAGGGCACTATCGGAGTTGGATTATTCCAATGCAGTTGTTGTCCGTGGTGGTCTTGGTCTTCCTGTCTTTTTTGCCGATCCAAAGCTTGAATGAACCGATGTATTTGCTGCTATTTTTTGTGGCTTTACTCAGTATGAATTTGGTTGGTGCGACTCAAGATGTCGCAACCGATGGCTTGGCCGTCAATATTTTAAAAACTGACCAACAGCACTGGGGCAATACCTTTCAGGTGATTGGTTCCAGACTCGGCTTTATCGTGGGCGGTGGTGCTGTACTTTGGGTCTTGGATTGGTTGGATTGGCAAGCCACCTTTCTGTTTTTAGCGGCATTGGTGTTCATCAATACGATTCCTATTTTTCTGTATCGAGAACCTTCAAAGCCACCACTCAACATAAAATCTAGTCCAGAGAATGATAACAACCATAAACATACTTCAGGCTTGTTCTACGCTATTCGCCAGTATTTGACTTATTTTACCCAAACTAAAACCCTCACACTGTGGCTCATGATCTTATTGAGTTTTAAGCTTGCAGATGGTCTAGCAGGTCCTTTACTTAAGCCACTGATGGTCGATTTAGGATTGAGTTTTAGTCAAATTGGTCTGTATGTCACCATGCTAGGTGCAGTGGCTGCTTTAATTGGGGCAGGGCTTGCTGGTCTTAGCTTGAAGTATATTTCTCGGGCACAGGCCTTGGTTTTCTATTCAGTATTGAAAATATTCAGCTTATTAGCCTATGCATGGTTGGCTTTGCAGTTCGAGGCAAAACGGCCCGTCCATGAATGGCTGATCTATGGGATCAATGCTGCCGAAGACATGATTTCAGCCATGCTGCTCGTGATCATGCTGACTTTGGTGATGCAATATAGTCGTAAAGCATTTGCAGCAACGGACTTTACATTTCAGGTTGCCATTATGGCGACGGTGAGTGGGGGGCTGTATAGCATCAGTGGCATAGTGGCCGATCAGTTGGGTTATAGTACTTATTTATTTTGGATCACAGGTTTGGCTGCATTGAGCTTAGTCCCGATTCTATTTTGGGGAAAAGCATCAAAAAATGACCAAAATCACTTCTAAATCATGATTTTGGTTGTTTTTTATCAGCTAAAGCACTAAAAGAGCAATGCAAATATTATTTTAATAATTTTGTAATATGTTTCGCGTGTGTAATATCTGTTACAAAATAATTTAAGGAAATTTTTTGATGAAAACTAAGTTAGCAGCGGCTATCGCATTGAGCCTTTTGGCTGGGTCAACCTTTGCAGCACCAACCTTCTACGGTGAAATTGATGCGTCAGTTGATTATTTACCTGAAGATAATAAAACGGGTGTTTCAGACAAAGATGTCGTTGAAATCAGTTCAAACAGTTCTTTCTTGGGTTTAAAGGGCGATGAAAAACTGACAGACCGTTTAAGCGCAGTTTATGCAATTGAATGGGCATTTAACTCAGACGGCGAAGGCGATGACTGGTCTAAGCGTAACCGCTTCGTTGGTTTGAAAGATGCGAAACTTGGTACATTGAAAGTTGGTGCACACGATACCCCATTAAAACAATTGTCTAGTCCGGTTGATACATTCAACAACTACGTGGGTAACCGTGCTGATGTTACAGGCATCATGACGGGTGAGAACCGTGTAGATAACGTTGTTGTCTATGAATCACCAGCATTTAAAATTGCTGAAGGTGCAATTAAAGTTAATGCATTGCTTGCAACAGGTGAATCTTCAGGAATCAAGAGCGACAAAGGTGTAGTAAAAACTGCAGGTCGTGGTCTTGGCGATGCTTGGTCGGCGTCTGTTGTCTATGACAGCCCCGTTGTTGTTGCTGGTTTAGCGTATGACAAAGCCATTCCATCGAACTTTGGTGGTGTAGGGATCTTAAATGCTGAAAGTCCTGAAGTTGCGGGTACAAAAGCATTTGCTGCTGCAAATACTGTTCGTGCGATTGGTCGTGTAAATCTTGAGGGTGGTTTGGCACTCAAAGCATTGTATCAAACATCAGAGGTTGAGGCTGCTAAAGGTAATGATGTTGCAGCAGCAAATATTGATGATGCACAAGGTTGGTTAGTCGGTGCAGAATACAATCTACCTTCTGCAAAAGCTTGGACAGTAAAAGCACAATATAGTCAAAATACCACGACCTATAAAGTGGGTGATGATTACGAAGCTCAGCAATTCATTGCAGGTGCGGATTATGCATTTAGCAAACAAGTGAAAGCTTATGGTTATGCAGGTTACTTAGCACTTGAACAAGGTTCGAATGAAAGCGAACAACCTGTATTGGGTACAGGTCTAGAATTTAAATTCTAAGACTTAGATTTAAGTTGTTCAAAAAGCGATGTTTTACATCGCCTTTTTTGATTTTTCTTGCTTGGTTTTGATCAGTTTTAAGTGATTTTTAAGTTTGAATTTTTAGATTAGGGCATCAAAGATCAATAATTGATGCCAATATGCTTCAGGTCATAGCTAAAATACAGCAAAAAATTCCAAGACTTAGTTTAAGTCAATTTAACCTCGTGCTTGCCTTATGGCTTGGGGTGGTTTTGAACCTCGCGTTTTATCAGCAAATCCAGCAGCTCACACCTTATACGGGGCTGAAGGCCGGACTATTTTTAGCGGCAACCGTACTGGTGGTAGTGGCACTTTATAATGTGCTGATGCAACTCCTGCAATGGCGATGGAATTCAAAACTTTTGGCGAGTGTTTTGCTGATCATTGGTGGCTTGAGTGCCTATTTCGTCAATAGTTTAGGCGTGACCATTACATCTGACCAAGTGCAGAACATGATGCAAACAGATGTAAAGGAAGTGCAGGATTTAATCTCGCCACAATTTTTTATCTGGGTCTTTGGACTGGTTATTTTGCCAGTGCTATTGATCTGGCTTTTGCCACTGCATAAAGAAGCCCTAAGCACGGTCGTAGCCAAAAAGGGTCTACATATAGTGCTATCGCTCATCCTTTTGGGTGCTTTGCTGTTTGTTTATTTTGTCGATTATGCTGCGATCTTTCGTGAGCATCGTGACTTAAAAGGCATGCTCTCACCACAAAACAGTATCGCTTCGACATTTTCCTATTATCACAAAAAAGCACCGAAACAGAATTTGCCATTGCTGAACTATGGTGAAGATGCACATATGGTTGAAAACGTAAGCGCCAAAAGCTTACCAAAATTGATGGTCTTAGTGGTTGGTGAAACTGCGCGCGCGGAAAGTTTTTCACTGAATGGTTATGCTAAAAATACCAATCCTGAACTCAGTCAGCAAAATATTATCAATTTTAGCCAAGTCAGCTCATGTGGCACCGCAACCGCTGTGTCTGTTCCTTGTATGTTCTCGGGTATGCCGAGAACCGAATATGATGAACAGCTTGCAAGTCATCGCGAAGGTTTACTCGATATTGCACAGCGTGCAGGCTATAAGGTGACGTGGCTAGATAATAATTCAGGCTGTAAGGGCACATGCACACGTGTTGAAAAATATGAATTTCCTGAAGCGCTGAAGAAAAAGTGGTGTGATGCCGATGGCGAATGTCATGATGAAATCTTAGTGGATGGTTTGAAGGTATATTTGGCTTCGATCCCCAAAGCAGATCCAACTCCCCGTTTGATTGTATTACACCAAATGGGCAGTCATGGCCCTGCTTATTTCAAACGAAGTACCGCAGCGTTTCAAAAATTTAAGCCAACCTGTAATAGCAATGCCATACAGGGATGTAGCTCTATAGAATTAATAAATAGTTATGACAACAGTATTATTTATACCGACCATGTGCTGAGTGAATTGATTAACACCTTAAAAGTGACTGACCACTATCAAACAGGACTGTGGTATTTGTCCGATCATGGCGAGTCGACAGGTGAGCATGGCTTATATTTACACGGTTCTCCATACGCAATTGCACCGTCACAGCAAACCCATGTACCGATGTTGATGTGGTTTTCACCGGCGTGGCAAAAAAATAATTCAGCGCAATATACTTGTTTAATGGCACAAAAAAGCCAAAAATTAAGTCAGGATAATCTATTTCCATCGCTATTAAGTTTGCTCGATGTGCAGACTCAAGTGATTGATGAAAAAAACAATATGTTGCAACAATGTACTTCAGTACAGCGCAGGACTTAAGCCATGCACAAAATACTTATTATTGAAGATGATTTCATGATTGCCGAATCGACTAAAACCTTGTTGAACTATCAACAGTTTGAAGTCGAGTGGGTGAATAATGGTATCGATGGCTTAAAGCTCATAATGCAAGGGGGAATTGATATCGTCTTGCTGGATCTGGGTTTGCCGATGATGGATGGTATGCAAGTCCTGAAACAAATTCGTCAAATGCAGCCCAAATTGCCAGTATTAATCATCTCGGCACGGGATCAACTACAAAACCGTGTAGATGGTTTAAACCATGGGGCAGATGACTACCTGATTAAGCCTTATGAGTTTGATGAATTACTTGCACGGATTCATGCGCTCCTTCGACGCACAGGGCTGAGTTCAGTCGAAGCACCACAGAAAATTTTAAAACATGGTGAATTGATTTTAGATATTGAGCAGCATCTTGCACGCTATAAGGGGCAATATGTCGATTTATCTAACCGTGAATGGGCCATATTGATTCCATTAGTGACACATCCGAATAAGATTTTTTCGAAAGCCAATTTAGAAGATAAGCTTTATGATTTTGATAGTGATATCAGCAGTAATACCATAGAAGTGTATGTGCATCATCTCAGAACAAAATTAGACAAAGATTTTATTCGCACCATTCGTGGTTTAGGTTATCGACTCGGTTAAGGCAAAGGAATTATCGACCATGCAGCAGCCTTATTCTCTGAAAAAGAGACTAATTATTTATGTGTCTGTTTTCAGTATGCTTTTGGGCTGTCTTTTGGTGTTTTCAGCTTATCGAATTGCACTTGAAGAAATTAATGAAATTTTAGATGCGCAAATGCAAAATTTGGCGGAACGTGTTGCAGAGCATGATCCGCAGCCCATTCGCAGCGAATTTGATCAACATAAGCGTTATCACGAAGAAGATTTATTTGTCGATGTGTGGGCCTATCAATCCAATGCGCATCAAACCCATCAATTAAAATTATTGGTCGCGCCTCAGCCCAAAGCCGGTTTTTATACTCACAGTACCCAACAAGATGAGTGGCATACCTATATTTTGCCACTTGCAGATCGGCAAATTCAGGTCAGTCAGCAAGAATCGGTTCGACAACATCTTGCTGCTGAATTGGCTAGTAGTATGTTTATTCCCTATTTGGTTTTCATACCTTTTGCATTAATCGCTTTGGGATGGTTGATTCAACGCAGTTTAAATCCACTGGAAAAATTTAAAAAAGAACTGGCAAAACGGGATGCCTTTGAACTTTCTCCAATCTCTCAAATGCCTTATCCAGAGGAAATTGCACCAACCATTATTGAAATGAACCAGTTGTTTGAACGAATTTCGTTGTCGCAGCAGGAACAGCGCCAGTTTATTGCTGACGCAGCGCATGAGTTACGGACCCCGATTACCGCACTGAATTTGCAAATGCAGATTTTGCTACAAAAATTTCCACAAGATGACGCTCTACAAAATTTGAGTAAAGGTTTAATTCGTATTCAGCATTTGGTGAGTCAATTATTGAGTTTGGCAAAACAAGATGCCTCGGTCTTTGAACTTGAGCGCAAACAACATTTTGATCTTAAGCAAGTTGCAACCAATTGCGTGGAGCAACTGGTGCATTTGGCCATGCAAAAAGATATTGACCTTGGCATGGAGCAACAACAAAGCATTGCCTTATATAGTCTTGAGCCAACGGTACATTCAATTATTTTTAATTTGATTGATAATGCCATTAAATATACCCCTGCACAAGGCATGATTAATGTCTCCGTCTTTGAACATGCGGGGCAGGCGGTTGTACAGGTTGAAGATAGTGGGCCTGGCATCGACCCTGCTTTATATGAGCAAATTCGAAAACGCTTTTATCGAATTTATAATCATGAAGAAATTGGAAGTGGTTTAGGGCTGGCAATCGTGGATAAAGCCGCAAAACATATCGGTGCGGATTTGGAGTTTTCTAAAAGTGAAGCATTGGGCGGTCTGAAAGTGAATTTACAGATCCCATTCAGTGAATCATGAGTGACTCAATCATTTTCAGATCAAGTTCAATTTAGATAATTAAAGATCAGATCCATGTAAACGCTTTGCTCTTTTGCTGCGTAGTTATTGCATTGAAATGGCGAGAAAACAATAGATACATGACACAATTAAATGCCCAAATGATCCATGCGGTCCAAAGGTTATGACTCAGAAAATGCGCACCCCGCATCATTTGCGCCCAGCCAAAAGCAAAGCCTAAAATCAGCCCTGCAGATAAAAAGAAGTAGGCACGGGCAGGTTGATGTATTCGATAAACAAAATATCCTGTAATTAAGGCAAAACCAGTCGCAGCATGACCACCGGGAAAACAGTGTCCTTGGCGTGCTGAAAAATCCCAAGAAAAGCCTTGGGCTGTGGCGGCTGTCATATTCCAAGGGCAGGCATGTGCAGATTGTGATTTGAGTAAACCAATAATTGCCGTGCTGAGTAGAGCCACTACGATAAAATAGCCAAATTCAAACTTGCGAGCTTTCAGATGCGGATATTTAAAACTGCATATCCATGCTGCGATATAGAGGACATATACGCCAATGACGATATTCTTGATATAGCGATGGTTCAGCACAGCAAGTGCCCAATCATTACGATGAGGAAAACCACCGTGTAGGTCGACCCAAGGCTGAATAAAAGTTTGGTCGAGCGAACCACCGACGGGAAAAACATAAAGGAGGCCAACCAAGCTGAGTGTGAGCAGCAGGGCTTGTCGCAATAAAAAAGAACGGTTCGAGAGCATAAGTCGTGTGATGTGCTGAAATTATTTTGTTTGAATGCTGCTATTTGAAACCACGAAACTTAAATCAGACTTAATCGGCTATTTGAACTGTATCGATATCGATAGCGAAGAAGGTGCATAAAGCAAAACGAGCATTGTGTTAAAGTTTTTGAAAACTCAGTAATAAAGATTTATGAGCATACGTGCAGTCCTTTTTGATTTAGATAATACCTTGACTCACCGAGATCACAGCATTCATGCGTATACGCAGTATTTAGCCGAGTCTTATCAGTCGACGCTGGCGGAGGTAGACCCTGTACAGATTAAAAGTATTATTAATCGTATAGATAATGGGGGATATCCGAAAAAAGAACTCCTTACTCATCCGAGTATTGGGGCATCTGTCGCTTATGCCCTACAAACAGAGCTAAGTTGGATACATCAACCCGATTTTGTTGAGCTGACACAATTTTGGTTTCAGCACTTTGGTCAATTTGCCGTGGCGATGCCAGGAGCATTGAGCTTGCTGCAGCAACTAAAACAGCAGCAGTATAAACTGGCGGTGGTGTCGAATGGTGGACATGCAACGCGACTCAATATTTTGAATGGACTAGGTTTTGCATCGTATTTTGATCAGATCATCAGCTCGGAAAGTGCAGGCATTAGTAAGCCCAAAGTTGAAATATTTCAGTACAGTTGTCGTGAGTTGGGCGTGACGGAAACCGAGTGTTTATTTATTGGTGATCATCCTGTCAATGATATTTATGGTGCGAGCCAAGCAGGGATGTCTGCCGTATTGCTTGAAGGCTTTCATACTTTAAGTGCTGAACAACAGCACAGCATTCCGAATAAAATTCAGCATTTGGATCAGGTCTTAGATTTTCTAAAATAAGGTGATTTAAACTCAAGCTTTATGCGAAGTTCAGGGTAAAAAAAAGCGGCATAAATGCCGCTTTAGATTGTGTTGTTTAGAACATGTTTTCTTCAGAGTTTGCTGAAATGCGGTGAATACTTAAGTCTGCACCACGGAATTCTTCTTCTTGATCTAGGCGAATGCCCATCGTTACTTTGAGTAGACCATAAACGATGAATCCACCTGCCAATGCAATCAAGATTGCGAGTAGCGTGCCGATACATTGAGAGATCATTGAAATACCGCCTAAACCGCCCAACCATTTTTGTCCAAAAATGCCCACCGCAATACCACCGAAAGCACCACAGACACCGTGTAGTGGCCATACGCCAAGTACATCATCGACTTTGAGTTTGTTCTGCGTGTAAGTGAATAATTTTACAAAAATAACTCCAGCAATTGCTCCAATGATTAATGCGCCTACAGGGTGAACCACGTCAGAACCTGCACAAATAGCGACTAAACCTGCTAATGGACCGTTATGTAAGAAACCGGGGTCATTTTTACCCATAAAGTTTGCTGCAAGCGTGCCGCCCACCATTGCCATGAGAGAGTTAATCGCAACCAGTCCTGAAATGGCATCCAAACGTTGCGCACTCATCACGTTAAAGCCAAACCAGCCGACGATTAAAATCCAAGAACCTAAGGCAAGGAATGGAATACTTGAAGGCGGGTGAGCGCTGATACGACCGTCTTTTTTATAGCGTCCATGACGCGCACCGAGTAAAAGTACTGCAGCTAAAGCGATCCAACCACCCATCGCATGTACCACGACCGAACCTGCAAAGTCATGAAAGGCTGCGCCAAATGTACGTTCTAACCATACTTGTAGCCCAAAATTACCATTCCATGCCATGCCTTCAAAGAATGGATAGACCAAAGCGACCAATAATAATGTGGCAATCGCTTGAGTCCGCATTTTTGCACGTTCAGCAATACCACCTGAAATAATCGCTGGAATAGCTGCGGCAAAAGTCAGCAGGAAGAAACAACGCATTAAGTTGTAGCCATGATCGGCTGCTAAAGTGTCCCCAATATGAAAAAAGTGCTGACCATAAGAGATGTAATAACCCACAAAAAAGTATGCAATTGCGGAAATAGAAAAGTCAGTCAAAATTTTACTCAGCGCATTGACCTGATTTTTATGTCGTACTGTACCTAATTCTAAAAATGCAAAGCCAGCATGCATGGCAAGAACCAAGACTGCACCAAGAAGGAGAAAGAGGAGATCTATATTTTGCATAAGGTGTTCCAGTTTAGTGCGCTAGTTCACGAAAAGAAGTTCAGTATATCGAGCGGAATAATTTCGAAAAGAGGAGTGAGAGAGGGAAATTTTGATTAAAAAAACTAAAAAATGTAGAAGGCTCGATATAAAGCAAAGACTTGCATGAATGTGATAATAATGCACTAAAGTGGTGCAATAGTGTTTTGCATTGAGAAACTTAAATGAATGATTATTAAGTGAAAAACTATGTTTTTTGAATCTGTTTAAAAAATGAAAAACAAATAGCGCCATTTCTGAGTTAATTCAGGGCAATTCATTATTTTGTATTTTTATCTGATTGATAGATGTTAGCGCGAGAATGAAACTGAAAATTGACGAATGATACATTTTTGGGAGTCTGTCTGAGCATCTTGTAGTCTTCAAAAGATGAAAGCTGGATGGCTTGCCTGAACTGAAATAATGCACATATATTAACCAATGAAATCTCTGCTGCTGCACTTTTAGATGGCGAAAAACATTCAAGGGTGGGTCTGTGGTGATGGTCGTTGGATCTTACTGTATTTTGATGACGTGTTTAATTGAAGCGGCAAAGAATTTTAAAGTTTTAGCCTTGAATGCTTAAGCTAAACGCTGTGTATTAATCGCTTCAGCCCAGTCACAACATCCGCAGCGCGGGCAGGTATCCTGAGCACCGTGAATGTAAATGGTTTTGCCACAGTGCGTACAGGCATACAGCTGATGCATTTTGATATCTCGAACCGCTTTGTAGGGTTTCGGAAATAGTGGTAGTCCATAACACACTTGTTCAGGTGGATAAAACAAAATACTAAATTTGCCATCACTTTCTAATAAGCCAACTCGAACTTGTCCAAGATGCTCCACATTTTGCTGACGCATTTCAGAGAAGAATTCATCATGTGACATTTTACCTTGTTTAATTTTTTCTAAGACTAATTCACCATCTTCAACAATGTAGAGGGCTTTGCCTTCAATTAAATCTTCAAAGGGTTGGTATTTCATCATGAGCCAAGTGATTACGCGGTATAAACCAATTACCACCGTCATCACAATGAGAGCTTGCAGGAGGGGGAGCTCCTCTTCAAACATTGGGTCGCCTGCAATAGAACCCAAAGCAAGGAGTATCGCAACTTCAAAGATGGATAACTGTCGCACGCCGCGTTTGCCTGTTAGGCGTAAGAATACGATGATTAAAACGAACATAATGACGCTACGCAAAATCACTTCGGCAGCAAAAGTCCATGTGGTGTCATGGATGAATATTTGGGCTAAATCCATGTCTCATCCTTTTTTATCGTTATATGTTTTAACTTAGCAAAGCGCTAGGCGATAAAGCAGCTCAATTGTGTTAATTTTTAAGCATTATTTGAAAATGGATTTCATGCTAACGGTATTGTATGCATGAGATATTTGATGAAAAAAGTGCTTTAAAATAGCCATAAAAAAAGCACCGACGAATCGATGCTTTTGATGTGGTCTGGCAATTTTTAAAGATGCTCAGTTATTTAATATGTTCTGCAATATCCGTAAAGATTACACCTAAACCATGTGCGCCAGCATCTGGATAGCCAAGACTACGGTCGCCTACAGTTCCCGCACGTCCCATACGCGCTACGATCTCTTTGGTATTTTCAGCGCCTTGAACCGCCGCTTTTGCACCAAGTACAAAGTTTTCTTTAAAGGATTTATCGGTATGGGCAGACCAAGAATCTGCGCATGGTACAAGTGCATCAATCAGGGTTTTATCACCCACCACTGCGCCGCGTCCAAATGAACGCTCACCTGTAGTTTGAATGCCTTTGACCGCTGCTTGCAGCATCTCGGCAAAATCAGCGACAGTTAAAACTGATTTGCCTTGAATTGATTTCGCTGCCGCACGGAATGCTGAACCCCAGATTGGGCCAGACGCGCCACCACAATGTTCCATAATGATCATTGAGCAGTTCAGCATGAATTCATCCATCTGCTGCGCTTGAATCAGACTTTGCCATTCACGTTTTAATTGCTTAAAGCCTTTCGCCACGCTCATACCGAAGTCGCCGTCACCAGCATGCGCGTCCAGCTCACAGAATGGCACTTCATTTCTAATGATACAGGCAGACATCACATCCACCACATAGCGCATGTTTTCGATGGTGAATTGCTCATTGCTAATCACCGCATGTTCAGGCTGTGTTTCAACTTGGGTGTTTACTACAGCTTCGGCTGAAGCATCTTTGGATACAAAAGTTAAAGGCTGTGCTGCTGAACCATCCATTTTAAATGCAGGGGTATTGGCTGCTGCATAGAGGTAGGTTTTCAATTCATCATCGACAGCAAGCAAGGACACAGATGCACCATTCATGTCGATACTGGTCATATAGTTGCCGACAAATGTGCGGTAAATTTTGATGCCTTTACGTGCAAGGTGTTCGCATACATCATGGTTAAAGACATACAACTCTTGCAGCGGTGTGCTACCAAAGCCATTGACCAAGACTGCAACTTCTTTCATGTCTGGGCGGTCGAGGAATAAATCATCCACGATGCGCTGTGCCATTTTTTTGGATGGCAAGATTTTTTCACGACGGATGCCGGGTTCACCGTGAATGCCGACGCCATATTCCATTTCGTTATCAGCCAAAGTAAACGTTGGCGTGCCTTTGGCTGGAACAGTACATGAGCTATAAGCAAAACCAAGGCTAATGACGTTGTCCGCAGCTTTTTGAGCAATCGCTTTTACGTCTGCAAGTTCTAAGCCTTTTGATGCTGCTGCGCCTGCAATCTTATGTACAAATACTGTGCCTGCAACACCACGACGACCGACTGTATATAGGCTGTCTTTAACCGCAATGTCATCTGCCACTTTTACATAGTCAACTTTAATGCCGTCTTCAGTTGCAAGGGCTGCGCCATTCTGGAAATTCATCATATCGCCAGAATAGTTTTTGATGATCATCAGCACGCCTTTGTCAGTCGCGACTTGCTGTAAGGCTTTATAGACTTGAATTTGTGATGGAGATGCAAATACGTCACCACATACGGCAGCATCGAGCATACCTGTGCCGACAAAACCTGCATGGGCAGGTTCGTGACCGCTACCACCGCCACTGATCAATGCCACGTTGTTGTGTTTTTCTTTACGTGAAATGATTTTGTGTGACTCGTTAAATGCGAGTTCAGGATGCGCAAGAACAAAGCCTTTGCACATTTCAATTACGATGTTTTCTGCACCGTTCATGAGTTTTTTCATGGATGTACCAATCTGTATTTATAGGCGAGAGTTCTAAGTTTTAATTATTCAGGAATTTGAAGTTTTTTGCTGATTAAATAATGTAAAAACGGATGGTTTGGAAAGTATAGATTGAGCTTTTGAAACTTTACCTCTCCCTAACCCTTACTTTCATTTTGTTTTAAATCAATGCGTAAAGGTTATTATAGGGGTAATATCCATTAATAAATTCATAAAGTTTTTAATTCACAATGAAAGCTCCCTCTCACTCTGGGATGAGACGCATTGCTTAGCAAGGGGGAGGAGGAATGGGTAGGTGCTAGGACAGATTGATGAGTGGTCTTTTAGCGTTTTTTGAAATTTCCTATAAAGGAATCCCAATACATCTGATTTAGTGAGATTCTCATTCTTTAAGACATGTCTATTGTTTTACTAGGATAGATTATTTTTTAATTAAGTTTTTGTTGAAATGGATATCAGTCAAAAAATAATAACCAAATCTATCTGAATAATTTTCTGTATAGGTTAAACAAACTGATTGTGGTGGATTTTCCAAATATTCAAAATGGCTTCCAGTCATAGAAATTTGATCTGATTCAGGGAAACTAAGATTTTTACCATCTAACATTGTGAAATGGAAAATAATTTGTTGCCATGAGTTGCGATGACTTCCTCGCAGAATTGTTGAATGACCTGTATATGTGCCGCATTTTTTGACTTTATGTTTTGATTGCATGGCATCATTAATTTTTTGCGTACGAAAATGATCAATAATAAGTGATCCCATGTGTGCAAAGCATGACATAAAAATGATAATCCAGATTAGTGAATGTGTGTATTTCCATACAAAAACGGATCCTATTAAACACACAATACCAAAGCTTATTTCCATAATCATTTCGAGCCACCAACTATTCACAAAATTAAAAAAAGTTCATTTTATTTTTAAAGGCTAAAGGTAGGGGGGCTATTATTCTAACTGATTTAATTGCTTGATTCTCTGGTCAATAAGATCGGCATTGCATGATAGATTGATTAACTTAGATCCCCGCACCTTGTACACTGCTAGATAGATAAGATACGAGTTCATCACAATGACTATTTTTATATAACAACCAATTCTTTTGAGAGGTTTCTAAAATTTTCTGACCTTCCTCATCCATAGTGTTATAAAGCTTTTGATAAGTTTGGTTGAGCTTGGTTTTATTAGATTTTAATTCTTTTTCATAACAGGAAATTTCATCATAAACATTACTAGCTTTACATTTTGCAAAAGTAAAAGATGAAATAAAAGGTAAAACTAAAAGTAAGAATATTTTTTTCAATTTTATAAAATTCGTTTATGTGTTTTTAAGATTTTTGATTATAAATAAAAAACCCCCTCATTCGAGGGGATTTTTTCAAACTAATTACTGAACCGAATCATCCAAATTCGGTGCTAACCAACGCTTCGCTTCATCCAAAGTCCAGCCTTTACGCTTTGCATAATCCTCAAGCTGATCGCCTGCGATTTTACCCACGTTAAAGTATTGGCTTTCAGGGTTTGCATAGTAGAAACCGCTGACAGATGAAGGCGGCCACATTGCAAAACTTGTTGTCAACTGCGTACCAATCTTGTCAGTAGAGCCTAACCAGTCAAACAACGGCGCTTTCTCAGAATGCTCAGGGCAAGCAGGGTAGCCCGGTGCAGGACGGATGCCCACATACTTCTCTTTAATCAATTCTTCATTGCTTAAAGTTTCAGACGCTTGGTTGCCCCAGAACTCTTTACGAATGCGCTCATGTAAATGTTCCGCAAAAGCTTCCGCAAAACGGTCACCTAAAGATTGCGCTAAAATAGCAGAGTAGTCATCGCCTTTGGCTTTGTACTCATTCGCCATTTCTTCTGCACCAAAGATCGAAACAGTGAAACCGCCTAAATAGTCTTCGGCCTCATCTTTCTTCGCAATAAAATCCGCCAATGACAAGTTTGGTTTGCCAGTTACTTTGTCAGACTGCTGACGGATATGCTCAAAAGTATGCGTTACTGTTTTCGCAGTTTCATCAAACACTTGAACCGTGTCTGCACCTGAACGGGCAGCAGGGTAAATACCAAAGACAGCACGTGCATCAAAACGTTTGTTATCAATGATGTCTTTCAGCATGGTCTGCGCTTGTTCATACAAGTCAGTGGCAGCTTCACCCACCACTTCATCAGTCAGAATCGCAGGGAATTTACCCGCCAAGCTCCAAGAAATAAAGAACGGTGTCCAGTCGAAGTATTCAACCAAAGTTTCCAATGGATAATTGGTCAGCGTTTGCGTACCAATAAAGTTCGGCTTCACAGGCGCATTGGCAGCAAAGTCAATTTTTAAGCCATTTTCAACCGATTCAGCATAAGTCAGTTTGGCTGCTTTTGGCTGTTTGTTGGCAATACGTTCACGCACTTTTTCATATTCAGCGCGCGTTTCTGCTACAAACTTGGGTTTCATTTCTTTAGACAGCAAAGTTGTTGCTACACCCACCGCACGCGATGCATCGGCAACATAAATGACTGCATCATTTGAATATTGCGGATCAATTTTCACTGCCGTATGCGCTTTAGAAGTGGTTGCACCGCCAATCATCAATGGAACATTAAAGCCTTTGCGCTGCATTTCTTTCGCAACAAAAACCATTTCATCCAGTGACGGCGTAATCAGGCCAGATAGACCAATAATGTCGACTTTCTCATCAATGGCAGTTTGCAGAATCTTCTCGCAAGGCACCATCACGCCAAGGTCGATGATGTCATAACCATTACAGCCAAGTACTACGCCCACGATATTTTTACCAATGTCATGTACGTCACCTTTCACGGTTGCCATCAGGACTTTACCCTTAGATTGGCCAGCTGTTTTTTCCGCTTCAATGAACGGATTCAGCCAAGCTACAGCCTGTTTCATGACACGTGCAGATTTCACCACTTGCGGCAGGAACATTTTGCCTGAACCGAACAAATCACCTACCACATTCATGCCGTCCATCAGCGGACCTTCAATCACATCGAGTGGACGTTTAGCTTTCAGGCGTGCTTCTTCAGTATCTTCATCGATGAACGTTGTGATGCCTTTAACCAAAGCGTGTTCAAGACGTTTTTCAACTGGAAGTTCACGCCATTCCAAGTTTTCAACTTGTTTTTGTGCAGCGCCTTGACCACGGTATTTTTCAGCAACTTCAAGCAGCTTTTCTGTAGCTTCTTGATGGCTTTCACCTTGGTTTTGGTTCAAGATCACATCTTCAACCGCAGCTTTCAGTTCAGCATCAATATCATCATAAATCGCCATTTGACCTGCGTTGACGATACCCATAGTCATGCCTTGCTGAATGGCATGGTATAAGAACACTGAGTGAATCGCTTCACGTACAGGCTCGTTACCACGGAAGGAGAACGATACGTTAGACACACCGCCTGAAATCATCGCATGTGGTAAGTTTTGCTTGATCCAGCCTGTTGCTTCAATAAAGTCCACAGCATAGTTGTTGTGTTCTTCGATACCTGTTGCCACTGCAAACACGTTCGGGTCAAAAATGATGTCTTCAGCAGGGAAGCCAACTTCATTCACTAACACATCATAAGAGCGCTTACAGATTTCTTTTTTACGTGCAGCTGTATCGGCCTGACCATTTTCGTCAAAGGCCATCACAATCACGGCAGCCCCATACTGACGGCACAAACGCGCTTTTGCAACGAACTCGTCATAGCCTTCTTTTAAGGAAATCGAGTTAACAACCGCTTTACCTTGTACACATTTTAAGCCCGCTTCAATGATTTCCCATTTAGATGAGTCAATCATGATCGGCACACGTGAAATTTCAGGTTCAGAGGCTACAAGATTAAGGAAGTGCACCATTGCGCCTTCTGAATCCAGCATGCCTTCATCCATGTTGATGTCGATAATCTGCGCGCCGGCTTCAACTTGCTGCTGTGCAACTTCTAAAGCTTCGGCAAAGTTTTCTTCACGGATTAAGCGTAAGAATTTTTTAGAACCTGTTACGTTGGTACGTTCACCCACGTTCACAAAAAGTGATTCTTCAGTGATGTTAAATGGCTCTAAACCACTTAAACGGCATGCCGGTTTGGTTTCAGGCACTTGGCGCGGGGCAATGTCTTTTACGGCATTGGCAATAGCACGGATGTGATCCGGCGTTGTACCGCAGCAGCCGCCAGTGATGTTAATCAAGCCACTTTCTGCAAATTCTTTAATAAAGGCAGCGGTTTGTTCAGGGGTTTCATCATAACCGCCGAAGGCATTTGGTAAGCCAGCGTTCGGATGCGCCGAAACAAAAGTATCGGCAACGTCAGCAATGGTTTTTACATGCGGACGCATGGCATCTGCACCTAGGGCACAGTTAAAGCCAATCGACAATAAATCACCATGACGCACAGAGTTCCAGAACGCTTCAGCAGTTTGGCCAGTTAAAGTTCGGCCAGAGGCATCGGTAATCGTGCCTGAAATCATCAATGGCAATTCGTAGCCAATTTGGTTGAAGACTTCTTTCACTGCAAAAATGGCAGCTTTACAGTTTAAGGTATCGAATACAGTTTCAATGAGTAGAATATCCGCACCGCCTTCAATCAGGGCATGCGCAGCTTCAATATAGTTTTCTTTTAACTCATCAAAAGTAATATTACGAAATGCTGGGTCATTTACATTTGGCGAGATCGAGCAAGTACGTGAAGTCGGCCCAAGCACACCTGCCACAAAACGCGGTTTTTCAGGCGTTGAATATTTTTCACAAGCGGCTTTGGCAATACGCGCTGCTTCACGGTTGATCTCTGATACCAAATCTTCCATGTGGTAGTCAGACATTGAAACTTTTGTGCCGTTAAAGCTGTTGGTTTCAATAATGTCTGCACCCGCATCGAGATAGGCTTCATGAATGCCTTGAATGATTTGAGGCTGCGTCAACACCAATAGGTCATTATTGCCTTTGAGGTCAGATGCCCAATCTGCAAAACGCTCACCACGGTAGTCAGCTTCTTCGAGTTTATGACGCTGAATCATGGTGCCCATTGCACCGTCGATAATCAGAATCCGTTGAGCGAGCAGCTCTTTTAGGGTGGCAAGCGTGGACATAAATAACCCCAATCCGATGGAATATAAAATCGGCAAATATATTAACAGAATTCATTGCAGTTTTATTGATATTCAATCATCTTCACAGTGCGCAATTATTAGCTTGTTGAATTAATGAGCAATATTGCAACTTGCTAATTTCATATTCCAATTTCATATAAATGTATGGAAAGCTTCATGAATTTGTCATATTGCTCAGGCAAGATTAAAAAACATCCAGCAGGGCTATGCAAAATGACAAAAAAACATGACAGATGAAATATAAGTTGAAATATTGGGTTTCAAAGAAAATAAAGTTTAAATACGCAGATTAAATAACTGATTTACTTTATGAAAGTAGAGTAGGGAAGTCGGTTTTTAACACTTAAAAAAAACAAATAAAGCATGAAAAATTGCTTTATATGACACCGCTTTGTCATATAATTGTCATAATTAAATTGAACAATATGGGGATTTTAAAATCCTCTATTCCTGCCTGCATGAATTCTAAACAAACTCCCGTAGATTCAGCGCACACGTCGACTCCTCAAAAGTCCACGAATGTTCATGTGCCTACACCGAAATTCTTTATGCCGGTATTTTTAACGGTGATTATTTCAACGTTGATATATATTGGTTTTCAGGTGACTGCCGATTTAGCGCATGTTCCGCCTTTAAGTCTTTATTCAATGATTTTATTGGGCACAGCCTTATTCATCGCACTTGGCTTTGAATTTGTAAATGGTTTCCATGACACTGCAAATGCAGTAGCAACAGTGATTTATACCAACGCCTTGTCAGCACCAGTTGCAGTAATGTGGGCGGGTTTCTGTAACTTTCTGGGTGTAATGGTTGCCAGTGGTGCAGTCGCTTACGGCATTATTGCTTTATTACCTGTTGAATTGATTATGAATGTCGGTTCAGGTGCAGGTTTTGCCATGGTTTTCGCTATGCTGATCGCAGCGATTTTGTGGAATTTAGGAACTTGGTTCTTGGGCATCCCAGCGTCTAGTTCGCATACTTTAATTGGTTCTATTCTTGGCGTTGGCATCATGAACTACCTGTTAAATGCAGGTGGTGGTGCGAGCGGTGTAGATATGGAGCAGGTGCTTAAAGTCGGTAAGGCTTTATTGTTCTCTCCACTGATTGGTTTTGCATTTGCGGCTCTCGTTTTCTTGTTGGTGAAGCGTATTTTCCGCAAACAGCTTGAACTGTTTCAGCCACCAGAAGGCAATAAGCCACCACCACCACTGATTCGTGCAATTTTGATCTTTACCTGTACAGGTGTAAGTTTTGCGCACGGTTCAAACGATGGTCAAAAAGGTATGGGGCTGATCATGCTGATTTTGATCGGATGTGTGCCATTGGCTTATTCATTGAATAAGAACTTAGATAATCAACATATTCAATCTTTTCATCAGTTATCTGCTCAAACTGCGACTGCGATCTACGCAGAGCATAATGATATCCCTGATGCAAAAGCACGTGATGTACTCACCAAATACATTCAAACCAAAGAAGTCAGTCCAGAAGTTGTGCCAGCTTTGGCAAGTTTGACCGATCATTTAGGTGAGCGTGTTGCACAATATGGCGACTTAAAAGATATTCCTGAACAAGAAGTATCTTCGATTCGTAATGATATGTACCTCAGTACCACTGCTTTTAAACGTCTAGATAAAGCTGAACAACTACCAGCAATGGCAGAAGCTGAACAAAAGACAGTGAAGGAATATCGTAGTCACTTAGATTCGTTCTTACAGTACATTCCAACATGGGTAAAAGTCGCTGTTGCATTGGCACTGGGTCTTGGAACCATGGTGGGCTGGAAACGTATTGTTGTGACTGTAGGTGAGCGTATTGGTAAAAACCACATGACTTATGGTCAGGGTATGTCTGCCGAGCTTGTTGCTATGTCAACGATTGCTGCTGCAGATGGTTTTGGTATGCCAGTATCGACTACACACGTACTTAACTCTGCGGTTGCAGGTACTATGGTCGCGAATAAATCGGGTCTGAACTTTGCAACAGTGAAAACCATTCTATCGGCTTGGGTCTTTACTTTACCTGCAACGATCTGTCTATCAGGTTGCTTGTACTGGTTATTCTTGAAAGTGTTCTAAGCAACTCAAATTCCAGATATAAAAAAACGCTGCTTCGGCAGCGTTTTTTTATGGCTCAATCTCAGTCATCACCGATTTGAATGGGGTGACTGAGCTGAATTAGAACAATCAAACTAGCAAGTTGAAACTTTGCAAAGTTCAGTAATGATTTAAACCAATGCAATTACGCTTTTTTAAACAGCCCCAATACTTTTTTCACGGGCAGTTTTTCTTCAGCAAAACCATACAGCGCTGCAAAAGGTAAGGCGGTACGCGCCAAATAAGCCACACGCCATAAGCCACCATGGTTGGCACCATGCATCATGAGTTCTAATGGATGGTCTAGCGCTGTTTCAGGGTTAGCAACCGATTGAGGGTTTCTCAAGTCGTGAATCCATAAAGCTGCCATGAGTGCATTGGTGGTTTCAGGTTGGAAGGATTCCACATCAAATAAACTCGCACCATTAAATGCTGCCTTTAATAATGGATTCTTCGTTACTGAGCGGGTTGTGGTAGATGGCGCAATATTGATACTAACCCGCTGACCATTTTGACGTGCCACAGTTGCACGCCATTGTTGAATACGTTTTGCAAGTGCGTAGTTAGGACCTTGTTCCACCACCAAACAGTCAGCGATACCATAGGATTTTCCATTGTCTGCTGTGGTGGTTTGCTCATTATTTTGCTTAAAGAAATGCTGACCTGTGACTTTCGCAATACTTTGTGTCAATAGTTTTTGTGCAGACGCACGGTTTTGAAATTTGGCTTGTGCTGCCGTAACGATCTCTTCTGGAACGGCATAGACATCGGTTGGAGTACACATAAACATCAAGCTGGTGTCGGCTTTTTGTTGACTGACATAAGCCATGATGCTGTCCATGGCCATTGCAACACGAACATGCTTTTCACCATCTAAATAGGCAATTGCAGCCAGATCAAGCTGATGTTCACTTTGTGCAAGCCATTGTGCAATTTCAGGAATGTGTGTTAGTAAATTGGCGCCCAATTTGTGTTTTAGTTCTTGAATGGGTGTGTCTTCATGCACAGCGTCGAGACTTGGCGCATATAAAGTGGCATTACCGGCCTGAACCGTGCTTAAGATTCGATCCCAAACACGTTCATTATTGAGGTCAATTGCCACAATATTGGCTTTCCATTTTGCTAACCACGTCAGAGGGCCAGCTTCGGAGGCAGCACCAAAAAGCACCATTGTCCGATCTGACAAATCGAACCATTCTGGATGGGCAATGGCTTCACGTAATGCGTCGGCATGACTTGCTTCAATAATGCCAGCATCTTGCCATTTTTGAATCTGAGCCAGTAAAGCCTCACCTTGAAGTTTTTGACCATGATAGGGCACATACCACTCAGGCGCTGCGTCACTTTCACCTTTTAATTTCACGGTATGCAGCGGATGTGCAGTCAAAGCTACTGCATCTTTGAGCGTATACTTTTCTTGATCACGATAAAACTCAAAGACGTGATGCGCTTTATTTAAACCTTGCTCAGCAATGTTGATCGCTGCTTCAGATGATTGAATCCCTTGTTCAACCAAGGCTTTAAAATATTCAGGATATTTTTTACGCCAGTTTTTTTCTTGTTTTGCACGTACAGAAGAGTGATGGTCAACTGCAGCTAAGGCTTCAGCAATAATTTCACGACCAGTTTTATATGTACTCGGCTTTTGGTTTGAAGCCGAAATGGGAAATTGAAGACCTTCAGTTGAACTCGACATGCAAAATATCTCAGCTAATTTTGTCATTAATATACAGATGTATACATTATCTATGCCAAATTAAAAAATAGGGTGGCATAAAGTGCCAGATTTATATGATTTGTCATGTGCTTTTGTGAACTTTCGTAGAATATACAGCGTCAATTTTTATTGTCGGAATTGAAAAAGCCTTCGGTTTGAAGGCTTAAAAGAAGAGGGTATGAAATCAGCAACGGCAAATCAACAACGGCCTTTTTTAGCCTGTCCGGGCGGGCAAAAGTCGCCATGGCGATCTGGGTAATTATAAGGATAGTGATTACGATCTGGGTCGACCACGATACTGCCTTCACGGGTGTGAACGGCACAAGCACTCAACACACAGGTCAACAACAAACTTGAGAACATCAGGACTATTCTCATTGGAATTTTCCCTTTTTTATTCTGTGTCATTTCAGTTTAAATCAGGGCAAGGGAAGATAGCGTTTCAATCTGCTGTGAAATTGTATAGCTCGATATTCAAAGTGCAGTGTTGTAGATGTGGGAAATTGGCTAAAGAAAAGATCAAAGGACATGCGGCTTAACGCAGCACAATAAAAAAGCCTAAACTGAAACGGTTTAGGCTGTCATTTTTTAGGTTAAATCCAGCTGATTTTTTAGACTTAACGTTTAGAAAGGAACGTTTAATAACTGACTTAAGAAATGTGGAATGAGTTTTGGTTCAAGAATAATCGTCATGATTACACCATACGCTGCGCCCCAAAGGTGTGCGCTGTGGTTAATGTTGCTGTTGCCACGTTTACCTGACCAGATACTATAAGCCACATATAGCACGGCAAAAATAATCGCAGGAACAGGAATAAAGAATACAAAAATCAGTTTCCACGGCTCAAACAAGATATAAGCAAAGAGTACCGCAGACACTGCCCCAGAAGCTCCTAAACTTGCCCAATGGGTATCATGCTTATGTTTTAAATAACTCGGAATAATTGCAGCGATCAAGCCGCCCAAGTAAAACAGCACAAAGCCCATGTCGAAGAAATATTGGCGATAAAAACTTTCAATCACACTACCAAAGAAAAATAAGGTAATCATGTTGAACAATAGATGTGCGCCATCTGCATGAATAAAACCATGGCTAATAAATCGGTCATACTCGCCACGACTAAGGGCTGGCGGCCAAAATAACAAACGATTCATCACTTTCTGATTTGAAAATGCAATCAGTGAAATCACCACCGTAATCAGGATAATGGTCACGGTGTGGTTAAAGGGTAGACCCAACATATATGACTATTCTACTTGTTAAAATTTATGCTCAATAATGCCATTAAAACGGCTTAAAGCGTGAACTTTCAGAATAATTCCGACAATTTTAGTTGATTTTTTTCTAATGCCCCGCATCTTAAGTTAAAATAGCGACTTCAGCTTGAGGAAATATTGTAATGTCGACTGAGAACAACAGCACAGCAGTTGCTGAAGAAATTCCAAACCTATTGATCACTCCAAATGCCCAAGAGTATTTGAAAGATCTTTTGGATAAACAAAATACACCGGGCATTGGTGTACGTGTTTTTGTGGAAAATCCGGGTACGCCACGTGCTGAATGTTGTATGGCTTACAGTGCACCAGAAGAAGTTGTGCCTACAGACTATAAACAAGACTATCCAGATTTCCCTGCATTTATTGACACACCGTCTATTCCATATCTTTTGGATGCGGTGATTGACTATAACAAAGACCGTTTTGGTGGTCAGTTAACTTTCCGTGCACCAAACTCAAAAGTGCCACGTGTGGGTCCAGATGCCTCTGTAGAAGAGCGAATCACTTATGTTCTACAGTCAGAAATTAATCCTGGCCTTGCCGGTCATGGTGGTAACTGTGCATTGGTAGAAGTGGTTGAAGATGCAGAGCATGGTTTAACTGCAGTGCTTAAATTCGGTGGTGGTTGCCAAGGTTGTTCTTCAATCGATTTAACCTTGAAACAAGGTGTTGAAACAACATTGAAGCAGCATGTACCTGAATTAATGCGCGTTGTTGACCAAACGGATCACAGTAATACTGAAGGTGCTTATTTCAAATAAGTTCAGTATTGTTATAAAAAAGCCGCAATGATGCGGCTTTTTTATTGTCTAAATCAAATAAAACGAAGATTTTTAAATGGTTTCTGAGGTTTTTACAGTGAGATGATAAGCGATATCACAAATATAAATGAGAATGATTATTAAAATTAGTTGCAATATTGTTCGTGGTAGTTACAATGTGCAACACAATATTCAAGATTTCTCCATAAATACGTTCATTTGGAAGCACTCAATGACCAAACAACTATTAAAATCAACGCTTACACTTTCAATACTCTGTGCATTGGTAAGTTTGTCGCATGCAGAAGATGTGCAAACTGAAGCAACAGACGAATCCGTAACGAAGATGGAAACCATTGTTGTTACTGCAGCAGAACAGGTTAAACAATCATTAGGTGCTTCAAAAATTACGGCAGAAGATTTAGAAAAAATGCCGGTTGTGAATGATATTTCAGAGTATGTGCGCCGTATGCCGGGTGTGAATTTGACTGGTAACAGTGCCACCGGGCAACGTGGTAATAACCGTCAGATTGATATCCGTGGTATGGGGCCTGAAAACACGTTGATCTTAATTGATGGCAAGCCTGTAAATTCGAGAAACTCAGTACGTTATGGCTGGCGCGGTGAGCGTGATACACGTGGTGATTCGAACTGGGTACCTGCGGATGCTATTGAATCGATTGAAGTGCTGCGTGGTCCAGCAGCAGCGCGTTATGGTTCAGGTGCGATGGGTGGTGTGGTCAATATTAAAACCAAGAAAGTGACCAACGACGTGCATGGCTCTGTGGAAGTTTTTACCAATCAACCTGAAGACGCTAAAGAGGGCGCAAGTCACCGTGAAAGCTTTAACTTAAGCGGGCCAATTCTCAAAGATGTCCTTTCATATCGGTTATACGGTAGTTATAACAAAACCGATTCAGATGCTGCGGATATTAATGCCTTAATGGACAATGGCGCGCGTATGGCGGGTCGAGAAGGCGTTGAAAATAAAGATATTGCAGGGCGTTTGGCTTGGCAGTTGAACGATCAACAAGTCTTGATGTTTGACGCAAGTGTTGGCCGCCAAGGCAACCGTTTTGCAGGTGACAGTCAAAACAGTGTATTTGATCCAGCCGATCCAAACAAAGCGCCTATTCTATCGGCTTTAATTGGTGAAGAAACCAATACCATTTATCGTGATAGTTTTGCATTAACCCATGAAGGTACGTGGGGTTGGGGCGATAGTAAACTCATTGCGCAATATGACAAAACCAAAAATAAACGCCTACCTGAAGGAACAGGCGGTAGTACTGAGGGACAGATTAATAATCTTGAAAATAAACAAACGTCATATCTAGAAACCATTCGCTTTAATGCAGAAGCCAATCTGCCGTTCCAATGGTATGTCCCACAAGTATTAACTTTAGGCGCTGAATGGGTTGAAGATGACTTTACCGATACGGTTAATACACAAGCTGGCACAGGCGGTTTTGGTGATGTGTTGACCTCAGGTGACCGTTCACAAATGGATTCACGGATTGCGTCGGCCTATATTGAAAACAATATGAACTTGGGCGAAAGCACCGATGTCGTTTTGGCACTACGCTATGATAATCATAGCAAATCAGGCGATAGCTGGAGTCCAAGTCTCAATATTACGCAAAAGCTTGGCGACTATTGGACATTAAAAGGTGGTGTGGCTAAGGCGTATAAAGCACCCAATATGTACCAAAATGCGGAAGGTTATCTGTTAAGTACTCGCGGTAATGGCTGTCCGATTGGGCTGAGCCAATGTCTATTACAAGGTAATGGCGATCTCAAACCTGAAACTTCAGTGAATAAAGAGTTAGGTGTGCAGTTCGAAAAAGACATCGTGAATGCAAGCTTTGCATGGTTCCGTAATGATTATAAAAATAAGATCGTTGCGGGGGATACACGTCTGGAAGAACTAGAAGTAAATGGTACAACGTATAATGTACTGCGTTGGATGAATACGCCGGAAGCTTTGGTGGAAGGTGTTGAAGGAAGTATTTCTTTAGATTGGGGTGATATCACGTGGACCAATAACGTTACCTATATGATCAACTCTGAAGATAAACGTACTGGCAATCCGCTTTCAGTGATTCCGAATTACACACTGAACTCTATTTTGAACTACAACATCACGGATCGATTAGACAGTAACTTTGTCTATACCCAATATGGTCGTCAAAAGCCACGTCAATATGCAGAAACCAGTCTTGAAAGCAAAGATGGCTTGGCGATGGATAGCGTGAAAAGTTATGGCATTGCAGGCATTAACTTTGGTTATGAATTTAATGCGGATTTGAGTGCTCGTATCGGTGTGAATAACCTATTTGATGAGCAAAAACTGCGTGATAAAACGTTCAATCAAACATATAACGAGCCGGGTCGTGCTTACTATGCAAGTTTGAAATACCAGTTCTAAGTAGTTCCAAAAGAAAAACCGCTTAACGCGGCTTTTTTTATGTTGGGATATTTAAAATTTTCAGTGCTTCACTTGAGTAGTAGAATTGTTCTAAATAGAGACGTGAACGCTCACGCAAATAACCCGACTCAATCATTTGTTGAACGATAGGATTGAGTAAGTTTTGAAGTTCATGCTGAATCAGTGCTTCATCAATATTTAAATCACGTAGCAATAAATCAAAAGGGCGTTCTGCATTGCGCACGTACCAAGCGTATATGCCATCATGCACTTGCTGTTTCATATACTCAGACTGTCGCATAAAGTCCCAAATTTCATGACCCATGGCAACTGTTTGCGGCAAGTCCTGAACTTCAACATAGTTCTTTAATACTGAAACTGGCAGCGCTTTAATTTTATGCCACAAATTGGCTTGGAAATGGTAAAGCTTATGATCATCAAAGTGCTGATTTAACACGGTTTCACTCATTTGACTGAGCTTTAAAATATTCTTTTGCAAGTATTTGCTGACCGCATTATCTAAATTGGTATCAGTGACATTTTCCAGTACCGATTTCCCCATTTTCATAAATCGTGAAACACCGGGTACCGATTTTGCAATCACTGAGTTGTCTAAATAATCTTGTATCGCATGTTGAATCAACTGACTGATCATGGCTGAAAATGCAGGATTGTTGACCATGGTATGAATTAAACGCTGACGATGTCCTTGTTTACTTGCCACATACTGCGCAATTTTATCGATGGTCAACACAGGAATGATTTCGGCAATTGTAGTGCTGTCATTTGCAGGGTGAATCAGTGCAAATTTGATATGTTCAGCAATTTGCTCAATCAGAAATTGACTTGCAGGAGTATTTAAAATTTGTTTTTGCAACAAGGCATTGATTTGATCAAAACTCCAAATCTGCTGCAAAGATTGTTTACGAAACCATTGATAAAAATGGGTGAATTCAGTGGCTACAGTATCATTGTGTGAAAAGCTCTGATCTAAAAAGTTCAGTTGAGCGTCAATCAACTGCTCAATCATCGGGTTTTTCTGCATACTTTCCCTGAAGTCCCAGTCATGGGTATCTAAAAATGGCGAATGCTCAGTTTAACTGAATCAGTTTATCTACCAAAGGGTTTTTAAACTTTTGACTTTTCGCAAGGAAAGGCAAGTAATGGTCTGCAACTTGTTGTTCAGCTTCTAAGATTGGCATATGACCGACGTTATTTAAAATCACTGGGGTTTCTGCACGTTTCAGTAACGACTTGAGTTCGCCAGCCACTTCAACATTAAAGATTTTATCTTGTTTGCCCCAAAGGATCAGGGTCGGGGCTTCCACTGTTCGTGTTAAACGAGCAAAAGTTTCAGGGGTGTAGATTCGATTGAGCGTGACGACTTGATCGATCATTTTACTGGTGAAGGGCGCACGCGCAATTAAGATATTTTCCTGCGCTTCTTTGAGCTGTGTTGGAACATTGGGCGGATTTTGCATGAGTTTATGCATGACATCATCTAAATCCCCCGGTTTTGAAACGATTAAATTTTTAAGTTTATACGGGTCGCGGGTGTAACTGGTATTGGCCTGTTTATAAATGCCTGCGCTGTTGAGTAAAAATAAGCTTTGGGTGTCAAAAGGATATTGAGAGGCATATACCGTGGCAATGGAACCACCCAATGAGTGACCTGCAACATTTAGTTTATCTTCAATATCTATTTTAAGGACAAACTGGCGTAGTTGTTCCGTGACATTCGGGACAGAGACATCAAAATCGACAGGGACATGGGTATCTCCATTGGCCGGAAGGTCAGGGATGATCACGTGATAGTTCGGTGTTAAATAATGCGCAACACGATTCCAATTATCACGTGTGCCGCCTAAACCATGAATCAGCAAGATGGTTGGTTTAGAGCGTTGACCGCCTTCGCTATAACTCCAATTCACATTCCCGACTTGAACACTGTGTGTGACTAAACCAGCCGCTTTACGCTCTTGGCTCAAATAGTTTTGCACGATAGAGGGTACAGCCAGGTTTTTGCTGATGGGAGACGGATTTGCAGCCAAAGTGTTGTTGGCAGTAAACGTCATACAGCAAATTGTTGCTAGCTTGAAAAAGCCAAAAATGCGTGAATGATGTCCTTTCATTGACGTTTACCCCAGTTAAATCGAATCGATATATTTTTTAGATCATTTATATGACTATTATCAGAATGGGCTGAAATAGCGAAAGCGTATATTTATGAAATATATTGTAAATTAAAAATGACCTTTGTCATCCATTGCTTTTTTGACGTGGTTAAACTTGCGTTTTAATAATGTGAACCATTACAGAAAAAATAATTTTTTTTGATGAATGTGGAGTAGCATTTTCTATCAAGATGCATCGTCGTAGAAAAAATTCACAGCAATTGTTTTTGCAAGTGACAATCGATTCGACTGGGATTAAAATATTGCAACTTCGGATAAGGGTAATTAGAACATGCTAGCAGCAGCAGAAGCTTTAGATCGTTTAAAGAAAGGGAATCAACGTTTTGTAAACGGTGAAACGAATCACCCGAAGCTTTTGACGCATCAACAACGTGCTGAAATGGCCGAAAGCCAAGAACCTTTTGCGATTATTTTAGGGTGTTCAGACTCACGTGTTCCTGCTGAAATGGTCTTTGACCAAGGCTTAGGCGATTTATTCGTGATTCGTGTTGCAGGTAATATTGTGGCACCGTCTCAAGTCGGTAGCGTGGAATTTGCAGCAGAAAGCTTCGGTTGTCCTGTTGTAATTGTATTGGGCCATACACACTGTGGCGCGATTCATTCTACGATTGAAGCTTTAACTAACCCTGCGACACCACCATCAGCTAACTTGATGTCGATTGTGAATCGCGTTCGTCCATCTGTAGAAATACTTATGCAAACTGAACTGAAAGATGATCTTGAAAAACTTTCAATGCATGCAGTACGTTCAAACGTTTTTGCATCAGTAAATCAACTTCGTCATGGTTCAGCAGTCCTCGAAAACTTAATTGCGCAAGGCAAATTAAAAGTGGTGGGCGCTGAGTATTCACTCGAAACGGGTGAAGTGAGCTTCTACGATTTCTAAGCAAACTACAGTAAATACAAGATTTAAAAAAAGGCGCTCAAATGAAGCGCCTTTTTTAACGAATCCATTTTCACCCACTAAATTTATAAGTTTGCTTTAATCAATGGATAAGCATTATTCAGCAAAATTGGTTGCGCTTTGGCATTCGGGTGAATCTGATCTTGTTGCATCAAGTTTTTATGTCCCGCAACCCCTTGCATAAAGAAAGGCAATAATTTGACTTTGTACTGTTGGCTCAACACTTGATAGTTATTTTCAAAAGCTTGGCTATATGCCTTGCCATAATTCGGTGGAATTTTCATTCCAAATAAAATGACTTTCGATTTGGCCTGTTGGCTTTTTTGAATCAGCTGCGCTAAATTTTTTTGAATTTGTGCAGGGGGCTGTCCGCGTAAACCATCATTACCACCTAACTCAATCACCACAAGGTCTGGACGATGAGTTTGCAACAGTTTAGGCAGTCGTGCCAAAGCACCACTTGTGGTTTCACCGCTGACACTTGCATTGACCACTTTATGTTGTTTCGGATACTGTTGGTCTAGACGTTTTTGTAATAAGTGGACCCAACCTTGCTGCACTGCAACACCGTAACCTGCACTTAAGCTATCGCCCAAAATCATGATGGTTTTGGCAGAGAGCAGCATCGGGCAGAACATCAGTGCAATAGCCAGCAAGTAACTCAATAGACGATTATTTTGAATGCGATTTTGCATATAGGGAAGATATGACCCAACTCACGACAGATGTTGACATCATGCCACAGGCGATTATTTCTGCACAGCAATTGACACAAAAGATACAACTTCCACAAAAACAGTTATCGATCTTCGAACAACTCGATCTTGAAATCTTTGCAGGGGAACAAGTTGCGATTACTGGTCGTTCTGGTTCAGGTAAATCCACCTTGTTGGGTATTTTGGCGACCTTAGATCAGGCTAGTTCGGGACAATTACGGGTCTGTGGTCAAGACATTCATCTATTAAATGAAGAACAGCGTGCTCAAGTCCGTTTGGCTCATATTGGATTTGTCTTTCAGTCTTTCCAGTTGTTGCCACATTTAACGGCACTGGAAAATGTCATGCTGCCGCTACGGCTAAAAGCAAATTTTCAGGTCAAAGCCGCCGAAGAAAAAGCATTAAAACTGTTAGCAAAGGTCGGACTAGAACGCCAAGCGCATCAAGCTCCCAAAGTTTTATCCGGTGGTGAGCAGCAACGGGTTGCGATTGCCCGTGCTTTGGTGAGTGAACCCGATCTGATCTTTGCAGATGAACCGACAGGTAATTTAGACAGTGCAACGGCACAGGAAATTGAACAATTGTTATTTCAGTTAAATCGTGAAATGGGAACCACATTGGTATTGGTGACACATGATGCCGATTTGGCCCGTCAATGTCAGCGCCATTTTGAATTGGTCAATGGTCAATTGATTGAGCATCGAACAGGAGATGCTGCATGAATCTTTTGGCACTGTTTCGACCACTCTTACAGCTGAGTTTTAAAACCACGGGTGTGTATTTATTATTGATCGCACTAACCTTGGCGATCAGTGCCACCACGGCTTTAAAGTTTAGTAATGTACAAATTCAAAATGCTGTAGCGCTACAAGCTGCTGAAATGTTGGCAGCAGATTTGGTGCTGACAGGCAATGAACCAATTCCACAAGAGTGGCGACAACAAGCCAAAGCACAGCAATTAAAACAATCGAATGTCACGCTATTTAGCAGCATGGCGCACACTGATCAGCAATTTGTCATGGTTAATGTCAAAGCCGTTGATGCTGCATTTCCATTAAGAGGTGAACTCGAAACAGAACCGAAACTAAACCGCTCCATACAAGCAGGTGAGGTTTGGTTAAGTCCGCGTGCTATGGATTTGTTGGGCGTAAAAGTGGGAGATCAGATCAATATTGCTGATGCTGCTTTTCAAGTCAGTGCCAAAATCATTCATGACACCAATCAAGAGCTTGGCTTCAGTGGTTTTTCACCGACGGTTATAATTGCGCAGTCTGAGGTGGCGAGAACCAATGCCATCCAAGTCGGGAGTCGGATTGAATATCGTCTGTTAATGGCAGGAGATGCACAAAATACCCAGAGATTTGAAAAACTGTATAAGCAGAAATTTGGTGATCAATCTGAAGACCGTGCTGCCAACCCAAATAATACGCAGGTTCAAGATGCGGCTCAAAGCAGTTTAAAACTGAGAAATGCCAGTGAAGGCAGTACACGCTTGATGAAGCCGATTGCCAATCTTGAAACGTTTTTACAACTGGCGAATATTTTAACCATTCTACTTTGTGGCATCGCCATCGCATTAACCAGCCAGCGCTATGTACAACAAAATCAAGATGCTATTGCATTGATGCGCTGTATTGGATCGACCAAACAGCAAATATTAAGTGCTTATCTGGCTTTACTGTTGGTTGTACTCGGGCTTTCAATCCTGTTTGGAAGTTTGATTGGTCTGGGATTGGGTTATGGCTTATTGCAACTGATGCTACAGTTGATTCCAAATTTACAATTAGAGTTTTCAGCCCTTTCCATGCTGCTTGGCCCGCTTCCAATTGCAATATTCACCAGTGCGATTGTGCTATTAGGATTTGTTCTTCCAAGTCTTTGGCAATTATTAGGGACACCGCCAGCACGGGTGATACGACAACAAGAGCGTTCTGTACGTTCCATGCTTTGGATGCTCAGTTTCGGAACACTCAGTTTGGTGGTGTTTTGTGTGGTTTTAACTGAAAATTTTCAACTCACCCTGTGGCTGATTTGCGCCATCATCTTCCTGTGTGTTGGCCTATATATGATGGTCTGGCTCAGTTTAAAGGCTTTGAAAAGTTGGGGGACGAAAATCTCAGCATATATACGTACACCGTATCAAACGGCATTTCAAATTACTGCATTGGCATTAGGGCTAAGTCTGATCACGGTTTTAGCGGTATTGCGCACGGATTTGCTGGAACGTTGGCAACAACAATTGCCACAAGGAACACCTAACCAATTTGTCTATGGATTACCGCCATTTGAGTTACAGGATTTTAATCAACAACTCAAGCTGCATGGTTGGCAAGGGACGCCGATGTACCCGAATATTCGTGGGCGTTTAGTTGCCAAAAATGATCTCCCTTTTTCGGATGCCTTAATTAAAAGCAATAATTCATTACGCCGTGAATTAAATCTTACGCAGGCTGCAACTTTTCCGAAAGATAATCAAATTATCGCGGGCAGTCAGCACTTTCAACAGGTCAATGAAGTATCGGTAGAAGTGAAAACCGCACAAGAGCTGGGTATTCAAATTGGAGATCGACTGAGTTTTAGCCTACCTGAAGGGATTTTACAAGCCAAGGTAATTAACCTTCGCAGTGTGGAGTGGGAAAGCTTTAGTCCAAACTTCTTCTTTATTTTTTCTCCCCAAACCATGGATGAAAATGCCGGCAGCTATTTGGGGAGTTTCTATGTTCCACCGCAAGATAAAAATCAGTTAATTGGTCTAATTCAGCAGTTTTCGAATACCGTGTTTATTGATGTCAGTCTGATTTTGGATGAGATCAAACGCATCGTCAGCGTATTGGTTCAGATTATTACCATCTTGGCGCTGTTGGTCAGTATTTCAGGCATTTTGGTCTTGGTTGCATGTTTGAATTTATTTATGGATGAACGTAAAAAAGAAGTGGCATTACTGCGTTCCTTCGGCAGTTCCAAGCAAAAGCTAAAGTCGATGCTCAGTTTGGAAGTTGGTTTGATGGGGCTAATTTCAGGTGTCGTGGCGTGTATTTTTGCCGAAGTAATCAGTGCGATTGTCAGTTATAAAATGGAACTGGTCATCCAGCTACATGCAGAAATTTGGTTGATCCTCCCACTGGTCATGACCTTAGTCTGTACATTGATTGGACGTTATCGCTTAAGTTATCTTTGCGACATCCCACCCTTAGAAAGTTTGCGTGAACTGAATAGTTAAGGGGGGAGATGTTTAACAGCCGAGCAAGTTAAGAGTGGAGCAGGAACCCAGTGCGCAGTTCAGGTTTAGACATGATTTGATGTGTTTTCAACATATCTGTGTTGATAGCCACAGGGTTCATTCCACTGTTTAACGTGCTGCGAGAGATTGCTTCATCAGCAGGATAAAGTGTTCCCAAAGCGGTAATATCGGTTGGATTAATTGTTGGCAATGTAGATAAAACAGATAGCATCCGACAGTTGCGGCGATTAGACCGATCATTTGAATGATTAGGGATTGATGTACTTTTTGTCCCACATACCAAATGAAAGCCAACGCAGCCCCCATCAACATGCCGCCAATATGCGCGGCATTATTAATTCCACTAATCATAAAGCCCATCGCGAGGTTAATTCCCATCACCATTAATAAAGTTTTTTTATCCAGATAAAATTGCTGTTTAGGTAACATGGGGAGCAGCGAAATAATCGTCAACGCGGCACCCAGTCCCATCACTGCACCCGATGCGCCTGCACCAATACTCGGGAAAAGCTGCTGATTGGCTGCACCTTCGGCCAATAATGCATAGCTATCTTGAATGGTTAAATACCCACTCAACAAACTTCCCATCAGTCCGGCTAAAACATACAGGCCGAGGAAGTAGAAACGACCTAACATTTGCTCGGCAACACTGCCAAAAATATACAAAGCCCACATATTCAACATCAGGTGAATCAGGCCAAAATGAAAAAACATACTGCTGAATAAGCGGATGGGTTCCTCTAAAAAGGTTAAAGGTGCATAATCAGCACCCCAACGCAAAGCATCCAGTGTGTCGGGTTGGCTTACGTTCATTCCATGCAACACTTGCCAGCCAAAGAGTCCAACATTGATGGTAATTAAGAGTGCTGTGATCCACCACAGTTGGATTTGCAGCTTACGGGTTGATACAGCAGGAGGGCTGAGTTCAGACATGCTATTCTTGTACTGTGTCAAAATATTTAAAAATAAGCTTAACATGAAAAAACAGAATTTCTGGAGTAACACACTGACATGAAAGCCTTTATTGTTCGTACATTGTTAATTCTTGTCAGTCTTGTGCTTTTGGTGCAGCTTTGGATCTTTGGTAGTCTGGTGTGGTGGCGTACACATCCTGTGGAATCGACAATGATGATGCGATTAGATTATTGGTCTGAGCCCTCCAAACCGATTAAACACGAATGGCGTGATTACGACCAAATCAGTGATTATGTCAAACATGCAGTTGTTGCCGCGGAAGATGGCAAGTTTTTACAACACAAAGGTTTTGATTGGGAGGGTATGCAAAATGCCTTAGAGCGCAATAAAGATAAAGGCAAAGTGGTTGCAGGTGGATCTACCATTTCTCAGCAATTGGCAAAAAACTTATTTTTATATAATAAGCGTTCATTTATCCGAAAAGGGCAGGAAGCTGTTGCAACATGGATGATGGAACGTATGTGGACGAAGCAACGAATTTTAGAGGTATATCTCAACTCGGTTGAGTTTGGGGATAACATCTATGGCGTCGAAGCTGCAACACAGCACTATTTTGGTAAAAGTTCACGGAGTTTGAGCCGAGAGCAAGCGGCATTTATTGCGGCTATTTTACCCAATCCAAAATATTATGATGAAAATCGACAAGATCGTAAGCTAAATTATCGTAAGCGCATGATCCAAAAATATATGCGTTATAGCCATATCCCAGATTAAGAACGATCTAAACACTCGTCAAATGGCATGGCAGCGATTTGAATTACAACAAAAAGCTCATATTAATGGGCTTTTTTTATGAAATTGTCACAAATTTGAAGCATACTAAACTGAGTACAGCACACATTTTTTAATATGGGTTTGAAATGAATACCGCAGCTGAAGTCGCGCAAGTACCAACTGAATATACTTATAATGATCGTTATATCAATCGAGAGTTATCGATTCTCGATTTTCATCTGCGTGTGCTCGAACAAGCGGTTGATCCGATACACCCCTTACTTGAACGCATGAATTTCTTGCTGATCTTTTCGCGTAACTTAGATGAATTTTTTGAGATTCGTGTTGCGGGAATGATGGAACAGCTAGACTTGGGCAATGAAAGCCGTAGTCCAGATGGTTTGACACCGAAACAAGTATTAGATGAAATTTCTGCGACAGCGCATGCGGCAATTGAGCGCCAGTATCGTATTTTAAATCAAGAAATTTTACCCAAACTGCGTGAAGAAGACATTTGCTTCCTACGCCGTGGTGAATTAACCCCAGCGCAGTCGGCATGGGTAAAAAAATATTTCCAAGAACAAGTTGCTCCGGTTTTAACGCCAATTAGCTTAGATCCCGCACATCCATTCCCTCGCTTGGTCAACAAGTCGCTGAACTTTATTGTGACTCTAGAAGGGAAGGATGCGTTTGGTCGTCAGATTGACTTAGCCGTTGTACCTGCACCACGTTCGCTGCCGCGTGTCGTTCGACTCCCTGATGAATTAACCGGTGGTAAAGAGCATCATGTGATGCTATCGGCAATTATTCATGAACATGTCTCTGACTTGTTCCCCGGTATGACGGCGACGGGTTGTTACCAATTCCGCGTGACGCGTAATGCCGATTTGGCTTTGAATGAAGATGTTGAAGATTTGGCTAAAGCTCTGAAAGGTGAGTTGAATTCACGTCGTTTTGGTCGCGCCGTTCGTTTGGAAGTGACAGAAAATTGTCCGCAGCATATTTATGAATATTTGCTTGATGAGTTCGATTTAGAAGAAGAGCAACTCTATAAAGTAGATGGACCAGTTAACCTTGCACGTTTACTGTCAAACTTTAAACGTCCACATCTACGTTATGACGCGCATATTCCTGTTATACCGAAAGTACTCAAAAAATCTGAAAACATTTTTAGTGCGATGCAAAAGCAAGATATTTTGCTACACCATCCTTTTGAATCATTCGCACCTGTAATTAACCTACTGCGTGAAGCTGCACGTGATCCACAAGTTTTGGCCATTAAACAAACGCTTTATCGAAGTGGTGCAGACTCTGAAATTGTGCAAGTTTTAGCGGAAGCAGCACGTAATGGCAAAGAGGTTACCGCAGTAATTGAGCTTCGTGCACGATTTGATGAAGAATCAAATATTGCTGTAGCCAATGTATTACAAGAAGCGGGCGCAGTGGTGGTGTATGGCATCGTGGGTTATAAGACCCATGCCAAAATGATTTTGGTGGTACGCCGTGAAAATAATAAATTGGTGCGTTATGTGCATTTAGGTACGGGTAACTATCATGCGGGCAATGCGCGCATCTACACCGATTATGGCCTGTTAACCACTGATAAAGAACTCTGTGAGGATGTACATCGCATTTTCCAAGAGCTGACTGGTATGGGCAAAATGGCGAAGTTGAAAAAACTGCTGCATGCGCCATTTACCTTACATGCTCAACTGATCAATTATATTGATAATGAAATTGCCAATGCAAAAGCAGGTAAGCCTGCGCAAATCATTGTCAAGGTCAATGCATTAACTGAAGTCCAGTTGATCAATAAACTGTATGAAGCTTCACAAGCGGGTGTACAGATTGATTTAATTATTCGTTCTATTTGTTGTTTGCGTCCAGGTTTACCGGGGCTGTCTGAAAATATTCGCGTGCGCTCTATTGTTGGACGCTTTTTAGAACATACTCGAGTGTATTATTTCAGTAATAATGGTGATTCACGTATTTTCTGTTCAAGTGCAGACTGGATGGATCGTAATTTATTTAATCGCGTGGAAGCCTGTTTCCCAATTGAAGATCCAGCCTTGAAAAAGCGTATTTATCAATTAGGTTTAGTGAATTACTTAAAAGATAATCAGCAAGCTTGGTTGCTCCAAAGTGATGGGCGTTGGATTCGTACGCATGTTCAAGAGGGTGAGGAAGCACACAATTCACAGCATGTGCTTATAGAAGCATTTAAATAAATGTGTTAGAAAAGTAAAAGGGAGCAATGCTCCCTTTATTTTTTTAATTTATAAGTTTTTTTGAATCATTTATCTGAACTAAATTTAGCTGTAGCTACTAATTTTTCGGTAGATATTTTTAACAAAACCATCAATTTGATACGTTGAAAGTTTTAACTCACGGACCATCTGCTCTTGAGTCGCGCTATGGCTGACCATATCTAAAATTTGGTATTCAGCTGGATTCAGACTGAGCTGTTTAGGTGCTGCATTTTGCGGACTAAAAGTTTCACTCAATAAAAATTTAGCAAAACTAGGATGAAGGGCAGCGCCACCTCTTAAAATGGTTTTCAGTTGGTTATAAGTGTCTTCAATTGGTTGTTGAATCAACATATAGGCAGTTGCACCTAACTGAATCGCATGTAAAGTTAAATCTGCAGACTGTTCATTGACTAAAATGATGAGATTACTTGAAGGATAGATTTTCTTAATTTTATGTATGAATGAGATATCAGACTGTTGCGTGACCACTAAAAAGATTAAATTTGGCAATTGATTGAAAATTTGTTGTTCCGCATCTGCTAAATTTTCTGAAAATGTAATGAGGTCTTCAGGATAACCGAGGTCTCCTAAGATGTTAAACAGCACTGTTTTTGAAGTCATTGATTGATGATCAATGATCAAAACGGGTACTGGCAATAAAAATTCACTCATCATACATTTCGCTCATTTATTATTTTTAATCAAATTGCATTTCCATAATGTGCATGAAAGTGAATTAGAAAAATATACCTAGAAGTAGTGATTTATACATCAAAGTATAATTAAGTTATTGTGATATAATAGAATTTAATTAATGTATGGTTTTTTGTGTTTTTCATTATGTGGAATGCAAAGATTTATAGTTTTTTGTTTTTATTTTTAGAATATTGATTAAATAATCATCATATTTCGATTCGAATTGAAAATAATAATTGAAATGTGAAAACAGTATTTTGACAACTAATAAATTGAACTGTTTCTGATGTGAGTTAATATTCACCTATTGCTTAGTTATTTTAAACATGAATATTAGTGACTATTTGAAATAATGTGATTTATTTCTCATCAATGTTTATTTTATAGCACAAAACATAATTATGAAAAAAGCTCTTTGAAAATGAATCAGACGTACTTTATCTAAAATACCTGAAACTAGTGATTTTAACGAAAGTTATATTTTACTAAGATGTATTAATCTTCTTACTTATCTGGCTAGTGTGAAGATATTATCGAGGCGATGAATTGAGATATACATCAAGTCATATATTACCTTATCAGGCTACCTATTTGGGTTAGCCTTTTCTTTTTTCTAGATATTGTATTTCATCATTTTCAATTTTTAAACTCATCTCAATATTATTATTTCTGGGTTATTAATTTCTGCAAAATAAAAAAGAGAGCACAGGGCTCTCTTTAATATTCATGGATTGAATTAGTGCAGATTACTAGTGATTTTCTGCAAGATTTGAAGCAATACATCAAATTCACTTTGAAGCGGCGTACTTTTACGCGTCACCAATGCTAATGTGCGTGTAGGACTAGCTTCTATTTCTTTCACAGCCAAATCTTCATTGGCTTTGATCATATTGGTATGAACTGCAATTTCAGGCAATAAGGTAAAGCCTAAATCTGCGGAAACCATTTCAACCAAAGTTGGCAATGAGCTTGCTTTTAAACGGTGGTCATTTTTACGTTCACCAATCGGGCAAGCACTCAAAGCATGATCACGTAAGCAATGGCCTTCTTCAAGCAACATTAAACGAGATAAATCTAAGTCGTCTAACGATTTTGCTTGAGCTGCATTTTGGTCAGCTTTGTTGTACACCAAGAACAATTTTTCTTTGTTTACTTCTGCAACTTTCAAGCTACGTGTATCGAAAGGAAGAGCAAGTAATACGATATCTAGATTACCGTGCTCGAGTTTCTCAACAATTTTTTCACTTTGTGCTTCATGTAAATGCAATTGAATTTTTGGTAGTTGCTTATGCACTTCTTCTAATAATGGTGCAAGTAAAAATGGCGCAATAGTAGGAATGACCCCTAGATGTAAATCACCCGTTAGAGGTTCGCTCATTTCACGACTTAAACGCATTAGGTCTTGCGCATCTGCCAATAGAACTCGAGCTCTTCCGACAACTTGTTCACCAAGAGGAGTTAAACGCACGTTTTGACGGTCGCGTTCTACCAATACGCCACCTAGTAAACGCTCAAGTTCCATGATCCCGCCAGACAAAGTAGACTGGGTGACAAAAGAACGACGCGCAGCTTCAGTAAAGTGTAGCGTTTCTGACAGTGTTACTAGATATGACAGCTGTCTTAAGGATGGTAATGCAGCCATAGTGTCCTAATTTATGATTTAAAGTGATCAGCAAACAAACCGCTAAGATATGGAATAAAATGCGGTGGGATATCATGCCCCATTCCATCAATTAATTCAAATTTAGCACCTGAAATAGCCTTTGCAACGGCCTTACCATGGCTTGGCGGCAGCAAACGGTCACGAGCTCCATGAACCACAATGGTTTTATGCTGAATTTGTTTATCTAACTGCAGCAGGGAACCTGTACATAATATTGCTAAAAACTGTTGAAGTACACCCGCTGGGTAATAACTCCGCTTATAGAGTTTACGTGCAGTTTGTATCACTTCAAGCTGATTAATATAGCCTGGAGAGCCTATAATATTAAAAACTTTCAGGCTATGGTTAATAATGCCATCTTCATCGTTAGATTCAGGTTTTTCAATTAGACTAAATAACTGCTTTGGAAATGGCGGTGGAAGTAAGGGTTGGATGTTACTGGTAAAAAGTAAGCTTAAGTTGTGAACTTTGTCTGGATAGCGTGCTGCCACGATTTGAGCAATCATGCCGCCCATCGAAGCGCCTAAAATATGGACTTTATCAAGTCCCATACGATCAATTAACAGTGCAACATCGTCTGCCATATCGTATAGATCATAGGGCGCACCTTGGTTTTCTAAACCTAAGACAAAACGTCCCATCAGTTTAAAGGTGTTGAGGCGTGGACCTGGGGTACGAATTTTACTCGATAGACCAATATCGCGATTATCAAAGCGAATAACTCGGTAACCTTGGTCTATTAGGGACTTACAAAAGAAATCGGGCCAATACAACATTTGTGCGCCGAGTCCCATAATCAGTAAGATTGCAGGATCTTCAGGATGACCACCCACCTCGACATGAAGTTCAATGCCATTGCCTAACTCTACGCGAGTTTCATACATAAAAGAGGCATAAGGTGAAATATTAAACTGAAGGGCACTATTCATTTTTATTTTCCTTTAAAAAGGACGTCTATTATTATCAGGACGTCCTTGTATTTAAACCTTAAACTGAAGCGGGAATCAAGTCCGGAACCTGCTTAGTCAAAGTTAAGCGTTGCTTCCCAGCAGTTGCACCGAGCAGTACAAATCCACGTAATACGCCATCTTGATCGATCGCACGGGCAATCATGCCATCTTCAAGCTCTTCTGTTTCCCATTGGGTTTCTACATCAATAGGCGCAGGAAGGACAGTTAAAGGTGCAGCAGGTGTTTTAACAGCTACAGGCATGGCAGGATAATGCACAGCGGTATGTTCACCATTGAGGGTTTTTGCTAAAGCACGTGCTTGTTGCATGATTGGCATCACGTATGGCAGAAGGGTACCATTAACTTCAGCACAGTCACCGACAGCATAGATATCTGCCAAGTTGGTTTCTAAACCTTTATTGGTTAATACACCGCGACTGGTGTGAATGCCGGCTTGTTTTGCCAAGTTAATCTCAGGCTGTAGGCCAATCGCAGACAACACGACATCTGCCACTAAGCTTTGACCATTGGCAAGGCTCACTTGATAGTCACCATTTTCAATACGTGACACTTTGTCGACTGTTGTGCCTAAAACGAATTGAATGCCCGTTTCCTCTAAATTACTTTGGAATTTAGCGGCCACATGAGATGGCAGTAGACGACCTAAAGGTTGCGGAGCTAAATCGACCACCGATACTTTCGCCCCAGTGTTTTGAAGGTCATTGGCAAATTCACAGCCAATCAAGCCTGCACCTAAAATCACCACACGCTTATCTTCACGTGCTGAAAGTTGTTTACGGAATGCTTTGTAGTGATCTAAATTGTTGACGACATGAATGTCTTCGCTGCCATCACCCGAAATAGCTAAGCGAATTGGATTTGCACCGACGGCTAAAACAAGTTTTGAATACAGTTGTGTTTGAGTTCCATTTTGGCTTTCAATTGTGAGCTCATGTTTTGCTGCATCGATCGCTTTCACCCAACTCTTATTAATAATTTGCATATTGAGTTGAGCCGACATTTTTGCGGCATCACCTAAAGGGATTTGTTCTGGGGCTTTGTTGCCAACGAGCGCATTGGATAATGTCGGTTTAGCATAGTTAATGGCATCATCTGCACAGATCATAATAAGTTCTAGTTCAGGATTTAACTTACGAAATTCACGCGCAACGGCATATCCCGCCATACCAGAACCAATAATGACAATAGGGTGCATACTCAACTCCAAACACATTTCATATTTTTTAAAGACAAAAAAAAGACCATAACGATGATGGTCTTAGATTCTATTTATTAGATTTCAACCATTTCAAAATCTACTTTTGAGACGCCACAATCTGGGCAAGTCCAATCATCTGGGATATCTTCCCATTTCGTTCCTGCCACGATACCGTCTTGTGGCCAGCCTTCTGCTTCGTCATAAATCCATCCACAAACGATGCACTGATACTTTTTCATTCCATTCTCCAAAAACTGACACAAAATTAAGTCAGTAAATACTTCATAACTGTATAAGTTTATACCTTAAGGTTAATTAGCCTTATACAGTAGACTCTTATGTTAAATTTTTACGCAGTTCTAACGATAAAGTAAAGTGGCTAAGAGTTTAATGAGTGAAATTAAAAGCAGAATGGCAGTGAGGGACAATAAATATCATCAAAACCCCAGATCTGGGAAAAATTGTCTGACAATATTTATGCCTATTGAAAGCTATATTGGAATTCATTTCCGTGAATTGGGTTCTAAATACCGCTTTTTCTATATTCATAGACTAAAGTCTTGCAGAAAAAAACTCTAAAATCTTTTATTTTATGATTAGGAAAATATATATTTGATATTTTTTAAATAAATACAATATTAATAATCAATAACTTATGTAAATTTGCTGTATCTTAAATATGCATTTTAGTCGGGCGTTAGCTGTTCTTTTCTTTCAAATCGCGTTAAAATTCACACATTCCTTTCTTAATTTATTTTCTCCTATTATGAGTAATTCTACTGCTGCGGCATTGTGGTCTAACATTCGTACTGTCCAAGATTTTCCAAAACCAGGAATTTGTTTCTTTGACCTTACGCCGTTATTTATGAATAACATCGAATCGTTAACTGATGCCCTAATTGCAAGTATTCCAGCTGAGCAATTGGCAGAAGTAGATAGCTTTATTGCGGTTGAAGCACGTGGTTTTGTTTTGGCAAGCTTACTTGCTCAGCGTACGGGTAAAGGTTTGGTCTTAGTACGTAAAGCCGGCAAATTACCACCACCAGTGGTCGGTGTTGGTTACAGCCTTGAATACGGTTTAGATCGTCTTGAAATGTCAGCTGAAATCGAATCACAAAAAGTGATTATTGTGGATGATGTATTGGCGACGGGCGGTACGCTTCGTGCAGTGAAACAATTGGCTGAAAAATGTAAACACCAAGTTTTAGGCGCAAGCATTTTCTTAGATTTGCCTGACTTGCATAAAGATTTGGGTTTAAATATCTGGTCGGTTTTAGATGATAAAACACGTCCTGAAGCAGATGCTGCCTAAGCGTCAGCTTTAAAATGTAAAAAGCCTTGTCTATGACAGGGCTTTTTTATGTCTGATAAAAACGACGTTGCTACTTATGATTAATATGATTTATTTTTTTAAGTAGTTTAATTCGAGATGTTGGATTAAATCATTAATATTTTCAGGGCATTGTAGACGATGGTGTCCGCCATCCATCACTTGAACTTGCATATAATCTTCGAGTTGTTGTTCTGCTTCATACATATCCAAGATTTCATCACCACGTTCGATATAGGCAATTTGTGGAATATCGTGATCCAAATCCATTTCATTGATTGCAGGGTAGTCGTCGCGAAAGTCTGGATGCAGACTCGGGTTGGCAATTACACACGGAATGCGATGAAACAGCGACATTTTCAAAGCCCAATATGCCCCGAGACTATGACCGACGATGATATCAGGCTTAATGGTTTCAATACTCTCGTGGTAAAAGTCAGCAACAGTTTGAAAATTTAAGTTGCGATAGTCCACTTCAATGCAGAATTTTTGTTTTGCATCGATGGCATGGAATTTAGTGGATTCACGGGAAGAATCCAATCCATGTAAAAACAGAATTTTCGATAAGCAGGAAGTCATTGTTTTTCTACACACTGTTTTCAGACATTTTGGATGTGTTGAATATTTTATTTTTCAACAATTTTATGACTTCATTGTAGAGAGAATTGTCAAAAAGAGAATTTAGCTTTTGGTCTAATTTGTAGGCATTTAAAAGACTTTAGTCTTAAAGAAAATAGATTAAAAGGTTGAATTAAGCTATTGAAATATATTTCAATATATTGATAGTTATAAATATTTTGAAGTGCGCAGTAGTCATTGTGATATCGCTAAATATTGGCTTGCTAAGTTTAAATATTTAACTTTTATCTCGTGCATATCTGAAAGGTATGGATTAAGCAGACCTGAAGGTATAGCTGTCAAAACATCTTACTTTGATAAATTTCAACTTATTGAAAAAATGCGCACATTGCTTACTGCTCAATTCAAAGGAAATCTGCTATGCTATGCAACTTCCGTTTTTTAACTATTTGAGACAGAGATGACGCAACATAACGCTCAATCGACTTCTGAACAAGCCATTTCCGAAAACGATTTAATTGCACAGCGTCATGCCAAGTTAGAGCACATCAAAGAGCACGCCAAGGAAACAGGTGTTAGCCCGTGGCCTAACACATTTAAGCGTGAACACTATGCACAAGATTTACAAGACCAATTCGCTGAAAAATCAAAAGAAGAAATTGAAGCAGGCGAAAAGGTTTATGTAAAAGTTGCTGGTCGTGTGATGTTGAACCGCGGTTCATTCATCGTAATCCAAGATATGACTGGTCGTATCCAGCTTTATGTACCACGTAAAGAGTTGGATGCTGATGTTCTTGCAACTATTAAAGCACTCGATTTGGGCGATATTATAGCCATTGAAGGTTATATTGGTCGTTCTGGTAAAGGTGACCTGTATGTTCATATTGAACATTTTGAGCTTTTAACTAAATCACTTCGTCCTCTTCCAGACAAATTCCATGGTTTGACTGATACAGAAGTTAAATACCGTAAGCGTTATTTAGACCTCATCATGAACGAAGAAACGCGTAAAACTTTTGAAATTCGTGCAAAAGTGGTGTCAGGTATTCGTTCATATTTGAGCAATGAGCGTTTCATGGAAGTTGAAACACCAATGATGCATGTGATTCCGGGTGGTGCGTCTGCGCGTCCATTCGAAACTCATCACAACGCATTAGATATGCCTTTATTTTTACGTATTGCGCCTGAGCTTTATTTAAAACGTTTGGTCGTTGGTGGTTTTGAGCGCGTGTTCGAAATTAACCGTAACTTCCGTAACGAGGGTGTATCAACACGTCATAATCCAGAATTCACCATGATTGAATTCTACCAAGCATATGCAGACTACAAAGACCTGATGGCTTTGACAGAAAATATGCTTGAAAAATTGGCCATCGACATCTTAGGTTCGACTGATGTGCCTTATGGTGATGAAGTGTATAGTTTCAAAGGTCCATTCAAGAAAATTTCGATGTTTGATGCGATTCTTGAACACAACCCAACGTTCACTGCTGAAAATGTATCTGATCGTGAGTTCCTTGCAAACTTCGTTAAAAATGAACTGAAAGAGCAAGTAAAACCTGGTTTTGGTTTAGGCAAACTTCAAACCATCGTATTTGAAGAAACTGTTGAAACAGAACTTCGTCAACCGACATTCATCACAGAATACCCAGCGGAAACTTCACCATTGGCACGTCGTAATGATGAAAATCCACATATTACGGACCGTTTTGAATTCTTCATCGGTGGTCGTGAGTTGGCAAATGGTTTCTCAGAGTTAAATGATCCGATTGACCAAGCTGAACGTTTCCAAGCCCAAGTTGCTGAAAAAGATGCGGGTGACGATGAAGCAATGCATTACGATGCAGACTTCATTGAAGCATTGGAATACGGTTTACCTCCTACAGCGGGTGAGGGGATTGGTATTGACCGTTTGGTGATGTTATTTGCGAATGCTGCAAGTATTCGTGAAGTGATCTTATTCCCTCATATGCGTCATAAAAACTAATTTAGTTTTTGAAATAAAAAACCCGCTTAATGCGGGTTTTTTATTGTTTCAATAGGGGATATTTAATTCTTCTTAGCCAATTTTCAGACAAAAAAATACGCAATGATTGGGGTGTTCACTGCGTATAACAACGAATCTGCTTTCACAGGTTCGGTAAAGGAGAAATGTTATGAATTTAGGTATTCCTAAAACATAAGTAGATAATAGAGTGAACGGTCAGTCATTTCATTGGTGTTCACGTTAAGTGATGTTACCTAACGTTAAAACTAAGGAGATTTTGTGAATACCTTCATAAAAAGTGCCTGTAAAAAAAAGCCTTTCACATTGGAAAGGCTTAATTTTATAGAATTTTTTAAATTTAGAAGTGGAATACACCCAAGCCAGATTTAATCTCATCCAACGTTTGTTGGGTAATATCACGGCATTTATCGGTACCGGTTTTTAAAATATCCATGATGTAGTCAGGATCTTTTTGCAATTCTAAACGGCGTTCACGGATTGGACCGATCAGCTCTTTTAGCACACCTTCAAGACGCTTTTTCACAGTACCATCGCCTAGACCACCACGACGATAGTGTTCTTTTAATTCCGCAACAGCTTCTTTATCAGGATCGAATGCATCGAGGTAAGTAAATACGACGTTACCTTCCACTTGACCTGGATCTTCAATACGTAAATGATTTGGGTCGGTATACATTGCATTAACAGCTTTCTTGATATCTTTATCAGTCGCGTCAAGCACAATAGTATTGCCCAAAGATTTAGACATTTTTGCTTTACCATCAAAACCTGGCAAGCGGCCGACATTAGAGAGTAAAGCTTTACATTCAGGAAGTACGTCACGACCAATTTGACGATTTAAACGACGAACAATTTCATTGGTTTGTTCAATCATTGGAATTTGATCTTCGCCCACTGGAACGACAGATGCTTTAAATGCTGTAATATCGGCAGCTTGAGCCACTGGATAGCATAAGAAACCTGCAGGAATGTCACGTTCAAATCCGCGCATTTGAATCTCAGATTTGATGGTTGGATTACGCTCTAAGCGAGAAACCGTCACAAAGTTCAAATATAACATGGTCAATTCATTCAATGCTGGTAAGCATGATTGAACGCAAATCGTGGTTTTGGTCGGATCAATTCCTACAGCAAGATAATCGGTTGCGACTTCAATAATATTGCGACGAACTTTTTCGAAGTTATCGGCATTATCAGTTAAGGCTTGGGCATCAGCTAAAAGAAGATGTTGATGATGCGAATCTTGTAAACCTACACGTGAACGTAAAGAACCTACAAAATGACCTAAATGTAATTGTCCAGTCGGACGGTCGCCAGTCAAAATCACTGGACGATTATCTTGAGTACTCATTATCTGTTCCAAAGTGGTAGTCAAAGCTACGGCTGATTTTCAAAGAATGTCACCATTGTACGGCATTCTATTTTTGATTGTTACTGACACAGCACAATTGACTGAAAAATGGGTGAATATTTTGTTAATTATTAAAAAACTAAATACAATTTTAGCGGTAAATAGAATTAGAATATTAAAAAATGCCTAAAGGATAAAAATAATGGCGAGTAGCTTATTAATCTTACTGGATGATATTGCAACTGTGCTGGATGACGTTGCTGTCATGAGTAAGATGGCAGCCAAAAAAACAGCGGGTGTCCTTGGAGATGATTTAGCACTGAATGCGCAACAAGTCAGTGGTGTACGTTCGGATCGTGAACTTCCAGTTGTTTGGTCTGTGGCCAAGGGTTCTTTTGTTAATAAATTAATTTTAGTTCCGGCTGCTTTATTGATCAGTGTGGTTGCACCTTGGCTGATTACACCGCTTTTGATGATTGGTGGTTTGTTTTTGTGCTATGAGGGTGTGGAAAAAGTCCTGCATAGTTTGCATCATAAAAAAGCCAAAACAGAAGAAGTTGCTCGTGAAGAGATGACCCATATTGAAACGGATTTGGTGACTTTTGAAAAAGAAAAAGTCAAAGGTGCCATCCGGACCGATTTTATTTTATCTGCTGAAATTGTGGTGATTTCATTGGGTACGGTTGCAACTGCGGCATTTGGGACTAAGGTCATGGTGCTTTCGGTGATTGCAATTATAATGACCGTTGGTGTTTATGGTTTTGTCGCGATGATTGTCAAAATTGATGACTTAGGACTTTATCTCACGCAACAAGCATCACAATTTAAAAAGACCGTTGGACAAGGTTTGTTAGCATTTGCACCTAAGTTGATGAAGACATTAACCATTGTAGGTACGATTGCCATGTTTTTAGTGGGTGGTGGCATCATTACCCATGGTGTGCCTCTGCTACACCATTTTATTGAAGGCTCTGTGGATTATGCAGAACATATTCCTACAGTTGGCAGTATTGTGGGTGCATTAACACCGACTTTAATCAATTTAGTGACAGGTTTTATTGCAGGTTTAATCGTGCTGTGCGTCGTGTCTTTAGTTCAAAAAGTATGGCCAAAGTCGCAAAAGGATTAATCTGTAAACGCACGGATATCAACTATTTTATATAAGGAAGATCACTATGCGCTGGAAAGGTCGAAGAGTTAGTTCAAACGTAGAAGACCGTCGCGGTGGTGGCGGTGCAAAAGCGGGTGGTATCAGTATTCTCGGTTTGGTTGTAGCATTTGTTGCGTGGAAGTTTTTTGGTGTAGATCCGCAGCAAGCTTATCAGGCGACTAAACAAGTGACTTCACAGGGTCAAACGGCTGAAGTCAAAGGTTTGGATAATCCAACACCTGAACAACAAGAAGCGATGGATTTTGTTGGAACGGTTTTGGCCGATACGGAAGATACATGGACTAAAGTCTTCCAAGAACAGTTAAATGCCCAGTATAAAGCGCCTAAATTGGTCATGTTTAATGGTGTGGTCAACTCGGGTTGTGGTACAGCACAAGCTGCAATGGGGCCGTTTTATTGCCCAGCAGATCAGAAGGTCTATATTGATACTGCATTCTTTAAAGATATGCGTACGCAAATGGGCATCACGGGTGAACAAAATCAAACTGAATTGAGTCGTCAAGATCAGGCGGGTGATTTTGCGCAAGCCTATGTGGTTGCCCATGAAGTTGGACATCATATCCAAACGATTTTAGGTATTTCTGAGCAAGTTCAGCAGGCGCGTGCGCAAGCGTCTAAAGCTGAAGGTAATCGTTATTCGGTCATGCAAGAACTACAAGCAGACTGCTTTGCGGGTATTTGGGCGCATCATAATCAACAGCGTACCCAATTTTTAGAGCAGGGTGATGTAGAAGAAGCGATGGACGCTGCACATAAGATTGGTGATGACTATTTACAGAAAAGTGCAACTGGGCAAGTGGTCCCAGATAGCTTCACGCACGGCACCAGTGAACAACGTATGAAATGGTTCCAGACAGGGTTGAAATCAGGCAATATCAATAGCTGTGATACCTTTAACCAAGCCATTTAAAACAAAAAAAGGAGGATGCAAACATCCTCTTTTTTTCATTGAAAAATAGATTGAAACTTATTTATTAAGAAATGATTTAAAGTTTCGAACAATACGATAGCTGACATACAATGCGGCAAATGCGAATAAAGCCACGCCAAAAACAGTATATTTAAGGCCTGAAATATCGTTTTGATAGAACTGTTTTAATTGGGCATCGCTATAGCGTAATTGTTGTTTTTGTCCAGTGCGGCTATTGGTGAAACTCACATTTTGGATATATTGAAATTGTCCGATTTTCAGTAAATCGAGGTGTTGAATTTGTCGGGTGTGTTGCTGATTAAATTCATCGAGACAAATATCTTGTGCATAGTTTTCACAATTCAGTTTGGCAAGATAACCATTATTCGCCAGCATGATAAAAATCGCACGATCGGGTGATTCATTATTGGAGACCAAAACCAATTGTTCTTTGGGTGTTGAATCCAGTGAAACCTTTTTTGCCTGACTAAAATAGTGCTCAGCACGTAAAATTTCCTGTGTCTTGCTAAAACAAGTCAGGATCAGCGCTGCAGTAATGATAAAGATCACAGCAGCAAAAAAGAGTCGAAAAATAGTTTTAATGGTCTGATGCATAGGAGAAATAAATTAGAGGATAAAAATGCATAAAATCGATGCAGGCTTGCTATGTTAAATGATCTTGATAAAAGATGTGAAAAAAACTGAATTTATACACGGTATTTAGATAAAATTCGTTAAAATATTTTATTTTTAAATACCAAATAATTTAGTATTTATTTTTAAAATACCTATATCTCACTCTGTAGGCGACACAGCACCAAAATTGGGAACGAAATGGGAAATTATTTTTTTCTACAGGTTTTTACCGTTATTTTTGCACTTTCGATTGCAACCACCATTTTTAATAAACGTATCTTGGCTTTTCCACAAGCCATAGGTGTTCCCATTGTTTCTGCAATTTTTGTCTTTATTTTGCAATGGGGTGCGAGTTTACTCAATGGCAATCAATTTGTGACGATTAATTTGCACAATATTGAAGAGGCAGTTCGTCATATCGACTTTTATGACTTTTTAATTAATGGCGTGATTTGTTTTATTTTGACCTCTTCAGCCTTGAAATTTAAAGTTTCAGATTTACGTTTACATTGGAAGCCGATCAGTATTTTGGCCAGTATTGCCTTGGTGCTTTGTGCGGTGTTTTTTGGTGTTGCTTTATATGGTTATCAGTTCTTAATTGGTCATCATGTTGATTTATTGGTGTTGTTATTATTAGGCGCTGCTTTAGGTGCGACTGACCCAATTGGGGTTAAAGGTGTATTAAGTTCTGTACGTGCCCCACATCATTTGATGGTGAAATTAGAAGGCGAATCGCTCTTTAATGATGCCATGTGTATTGCTGTGTTTATGACTTTACTCAATGTTTTGCAAGGTGAACATTTTACCGTCATTGGTACGCTTGAAACACTGTTATATGAAATTGTTGTTGCAGTCATTATTGGTTGGGCATTTGGTTTAGGGATTTTACGTTTACTCCGCGGTAAACATGAAATGGAGTCCTTGATTTTAACCACAGCATTATTGGCAAGTGGTTCATATCTAGTCGCTTTATTCGCACATGCATCTGCACCAATTGCATGTGTTATTGGTGGTCTGATCGTTGGGAATAAATGGAAAGAAATCCTCCAAGACCGAGAAATCAGGGAAGTGAACCATTTCTGGCATACCGTGGAAGGAATCATTAATTCCTTCTTATTTACCCTGATCGGTCTCGAGTTATTTATCTTAGATTTAAGTATCAGCTTAATTTTAGGCGGTATGGTGGCGTTTATCATTTTGCATGCATCGCGCTTTGCAGCAAACTATTTATCTTTTGCATTCTTCCCAAGTTTCCGCAAAAAAAGTTACAACGGTAGCCTTGCCATCTTATCGTGGGGTGGGGTTCGTGGCGGTATTTCATTGGCCTTAATCCTTGCTGTTGCCAATATTCCTGAACTCAGTGAATACAGCAGTATTTTGATTGGATATACATTTATTGCAGTCTTAATGTCGGGCCTCGTGTGTGGCCTAGGTTTACCCGCTGTGATGAATGCTTTTTATTACAACCCGAATGAAGAAACCAAAGGTTTCAAAGGTTGGTATCAAAGAATGTGCCATAAAATGAATAAAAAGGGTTTCCAATATATCGTGGGCGAAGATATACATGGTAATGAAACCATCACGGTATATAACCCAGAAGCATTAATAGATACCAAAGCGGATGATGGTGTTGCTGCTGTACATAATCCAGAGAAAGTGCAAGAAGTTCGTCGATTAGAAAATCCCGAAAACTTCTAAATTGCTTTGTTCGATTTAAAAAAAGGAAATGCTTGAGCATTTCCTTTTTTTATTTCTAGCTGTGTTCCATCATGAAACAGCAAAATGTGGGAAATTATGACTGGTCATTCAGCAGGAGATAAAAACATATTGATATTGCGATTAGCTATCAAAAAAGTTCTGATGGACTACATCTACTTGTTGACTCTATAGGTTTGAAGTTATTAGCTGAAGGTGAATCGAAACCTAATAAACATCAGTCTGAAGGTCGACGACAATGGCGTAAACTTCGTATTGGTATAGATGCTGAAAACATTGCAAACATGGACAATTCAGCTCATGACAACAATGTCAGCAGTTCATAAGTACTAGAAAACTTACTTGCATAAATTTCACCTAGTGAGCCAATGAATTCTAGCTATACCGATGGCGCATATGACACAAAATGCTGTAGGCATATCATTTCAGATTTATAAGCACTCTAGTCATTCCTCAAAGAAAAAATGCGAAACCATGAAAAGACAAAAAACTGTGGCTTTGGGAAGAAATGAATTCTTAAAGACAGTCCGACGTGTAAGGTGTGCCGTCATGAAGCTTTTAGTCACATCATGATAAAGTTTATTTGAAGTTCTGCTTTAAATGACGCTGTCTTTTTGCATAAGAAATACGATATCTCGCCATGTTTTTAATTGCATAAATGCGCTCTCTACCAAGGGGCGATATTTATACAAATGGTTGTCATAGCCCAAATGTGTCGATAAAGTTGAATTACTCACTTTGAAAAATACCGATGTGACTTTACAAGATCTAATCGATCACAACCAATTACTGTACTAATCTGTCAAAATTAAGTATTAATCAAAGAGAACCTTCGGGTTCTCTTTTTTATGCGGCTCAAAGGAGATCAGATGAAGCAGAGTGATGAATTGGCAACGCAAATTTTGTCGGTCATTCAATTGATACCGCAGGCGAAGATTGCCACTTACGGACAAATTGCCAAATTAGCGGGTTTACCGAAACATGCACGACTGGTTGGCTATGTACTAAAGCATCTAGATACAACATCAACGATCCCATGGCATCGGGTGGTGAATGCTCAGGGAAAAATCAGCACGCAGCGTTGTAATGAAAAAGGTGAAAATATCCAGCAATTGAAGCTGGCAGCCGAAAATGTCTTTGTGGTGAATGGACGCATCTCATTGAAACAATATCAATGGTTAGCTTAAAAAATCCTTGCCTTAAACATAGAATTTTATTTTTATTATTGATGATGCAGTCAATAAAAAAGCCCTCTAGGATCAGAAGGCTTTTTATTTCACGCTATAAATCTAATGGCTTATTTGCGCACAACCAAAACAGGAATGTCTGAAGCACCCAGCACGCTTTGAGCTACGCTGCCCAAGAAGAATTTTTTGATCCCTGTACGGCCATGTGAACCGATGATAATCAAGTCCGCATGTGTTTCTTCAGCAGCTTTAACCAGTTCTGTATGCACCACTTGACCTTCAAGTAAGCGAGTTTCAACAGTGACACCTTCAGTTGAAAATTTCGCTTTTGCTTCTTCAAGTGTATTTAAAATCGATGCACGAGCACGTTCAATTAAATCATTGGTTTGCGCTGCTGAAATATACTCTGCAGCAATATATGGATCGAGTGTCAGTACTTGAACCACAGTAATTTTACTGCCAAAAGTTTTTGCAAACTCGACAGCTTTAGCCACCGCAGCATAAGAAGTTTCTGAACCGTCCACTGGAACTAAAATATTATTTAAAGCCATCTTATTTCTCCTTATCTGATCAATTGAATTTGGATGGAAAAACCTGAAAAAAAGCGCTACTTACATTGATCATAGTTTCATCATACGCTTTTTTATTTGGGAATAAAACCAAGTAAATTCATAAGGATATTGTGAAATTCGCAATAAAAATATTGCAAAAATATGGACTTGTTTTCAACACGCTTAGCGATAGCAAAAATGCTCAATAATGTAAGCAGCTATGTCTAGATTGTAAGACAATTTGGTGCAGAAAAAATTGAGCTTTGATAATTTCATTTAACAGCGGACATGGTTTTAATCACACTGTTTCTCTTGCTCTGTCAGGGTAATATGCAACGCTTGTTGCTCAAGCAAGCTTAATTTATGCAAAGTATCTTCAGGAAAGATCTGTTTCTGTAGGCGTTGAATCTGTCGAGCTGATAAATACTGATTGGCACAATACATTGCAGCTTCATTGGCGCGAGCAACACTGACTAATTTCTCCTGATCATTGAAGTCGAGTCGAATGATTGGTTGCTGTGCTCGGCTAAGTTGAGCCATGCTGCGCTTTTGTTGCATGCTCAATAAAGGCTGTTTATTAATCCAAGTCGCCACATCACGTCGTACACCATTATAGTCAACAAAAATTGGGGAGACGATTTGGCAGCCCGTCAGTGTCATAACGGTTAGGCTAAGGGTCAGACAGATTTTTTTTATCGAATTGAATTGCATGATAAAACTCTAATTTTTAATCAAAAAATATAGTAATTAGGGCTAAAAATAGCATGATTTGCTTAAATAGTAACATCTTGAACTTTGCTTGTTTAAACTCTGAACAATTGCAAACAAAAATGCTTGACGATAATGTATGAAATCTAGATAATGCCACCACAGTTTACGGCTATGTAGCTCAGTTGGTTAGAGCACCGCACTCATAATGCGGGGGTCACAAGTTCAAGTCTCGTCATAGCCACCATTTTTATAGACCAAGCTCTCAGCTTGGTCTCTTTTTTTGTGCCTAGAAAAAGTCAAATAAATTGAAATAATTACAGCACTAATAAAATGATCTATTCACGATGTCTATGTAGAAATAAAAGAGAACTCAAATCTTTAATATTTGAATTGATAGCTTAACTTTTAATAGGAACATCTCAGTTATTGTGTACTTTTACTGCTGCGTATTTTGCGCCTATAAAAAAGCCCAGTTCTATAACTGGGCTTTTTTGATTTGAATCAAGTAATTAGATACCCGGTTTCCAACCATTCACGATCGGATAGCGACGTTCACGGCTAAATGTACGTGAGCTGATACGTGGACCGATCGCGCCTTGGCGACGTTTGTATTCGTTTAGATCAACCAAACGGATCACTTTTTTCACAACTTCAGCATCAAAACCTTTGGTAATGATGTCATCTTGGCTCATGTCTTCTTCGATATACGCATACAAGATGGCATCCAATACTTCGTATTCAGGTAGAGAGTCTTGGTCTTTCTGATCTGGACGAAGTTCCGCAGAAGGTGGACGAGTAATTACACGTTCAGGGATCACTGGTGTTTCTGAAATGCTGTTACGGTATTTTGCTAGTTCAAATACAATCGTTTTATAAACGTCTTTAAGAACCGCAAAGCCACCGACCATGTCACCGTACAATGTGCAGTAGCCAACAGATAATTCAGACTTGTTACCTGTAGAAAGGACTAAATTGCCGAACTTGTTCGATAAGGCCATTAACAATGTACCGCGAGAACGCGCTTGTAAGTTTTCTTCAGTCGCATCAGTCGGTGCATCGCCAAAGAAAGGGAACAAGGTTTGCATGAAGCCATTCACAATCGGGTTGATTTCGGCAATACCAAAAGTTACGCCCATATTTTTGGCTTGTTCAGCCGCATCTTCAACACTGATTTGTGCAGTATAAGTATATGGCATCATGACCGCTTGAACTTTATCGGCACCAATTGCATCGGCAGCAATCGCTAAAGTTAATGCTGAGTCAATACCACCAGATAGACCTAAAATCACACCTGGGAAGCCCGAGCGTTGTACGTAGTCACGTGTTGCGATCACAAGGCTTTGGTAGATTTCAGCCATGGTATTTAATACAGGGGTGATTGCACCTGTTTTAAAGGCTTTTTGTTCAGCATCGTATTCTGCGATATATAGATCTTCAACAAAACTCGGTGCTTGCAATGCAACTTCACCTGAATTGTTCATCACAAAGCTTGTGCCATCAAAGACAAGGTCGTCTTGACCGCCGACTTGGTTGCAGTAAACCAAATTGATGTTCAATTGTTTGGTCAATGCAGCCATGGTTTCAATGCGATGCTGTGGTTTACCAACTTCATAAGGTGAAGCATTCAACACCAAAGCGGTTTCAACATTTAACTGAGCAAGCTGTTGAACAGTTGGTAAAGCCCAAACATCTTCGCAAATCAATACACCAAACTTATGACCTAAATATTCAAAGACTAGGTGTTGATGACCTTCACTGAAATAACGTTTTTCATCAAAAACGCTATAGTTTGGAAGATTTTGTTTATTGTAAATCCCGAGAACTTGACCATTTTTCATGACAGCAGCAGAGTTATAGCGCTGACCATCTTCAGTTTGATTCACAAAACCAAAGACTAAAACGATGTCCTTAATGCTCGCTAATTGTTCAAAAGCTTGCTGTGTACGTTTATTTAAACTTGGACGTAATAATAAATCTTCAGCAGGATAACCAACTGTAGAAAGTTCCGGAAAAACAATAATATCTGCGTTCTGTTCTTTTGCAACATTGGCTTGTTGAAGCATTTTTGCTGCGTTTGATTCTAGGTTACCAATATGCGGAGAGAACTGAGCAAGTGCAATTTTAAAACTATTCATTCCAACTAAATCCTATTCCTATAGGTGAATACACTTAACACACTGATTTGTATTATTGTGATTATTCAGCGAGTGTATTTAGATACGAAAAATACTGCCGAAAGGCGAAAACAAAACACCATCATCGTATGATAATTCACTTGTTTTGATGCAAAGCAAAAAAATAAGGTGAGCCTATTTTATCTGAATTTAAGCGAGATACTAGAGGTATTCATAGCTTTTAAAAGCCTAGCTGAGCTTATGTGCCATAAAGTAAATATTAATGCTGTTTTTTTGTACTCAAAATAGCGCCAATGGTCGAGCAATAGTGTGAAATAGAATGATCAGGCGATATTCAATTTTATCTAAAAATATTCGCTACAGAGCATGGAAGCTTTATAGCTCAATTTGATGAACAAGTTCTGGATATAAAATAATATTTTTAATTCGCTTTAAATAGATGTCACGTGCAATGTCACCTTGTTGCTCAATGTTGTAGTCAAAAAATGCCTTGTGTGCTTTGAGGGTATAGCGGTATGGATTATATTTTTTAAAACTAAAGAAATACGCCATCTGTAAAACAGCACCCCGACCCAAAACATTGATCTGCTGCTGGTATTGATAAACATGGGCCATCTCATGAATAAACAGGGCACGATATCCTAAAGACGCTTTGGCATAGTCCGCTTTAAACAGTAAATTTCGTGCATGAATATACCCCTGCGGCGCCATGACCACATGTGCCGATTGCCAAGGCAAAAAAGGGTGATTCATCACTTTCACTTGCTCATATTGAATCAAATCACCAAACACACTGCGACACATGGATATTTCACCTGCCGTGAGGGATCGATATTTAAAACCTTCAAGTTTTAATAGTCGAATGAGTGTGTGAAAAAAGGGCAACATGATGAAAGGTGTCTAAATCTCTAAAGGGATGTGCAGTTTAACTATAACCTGAAAAAAAGATATCGCACTGTTGCGCTGTATTTAAAAAGCGATATTTTTGCATCTGCTACAGCGAAAAATCGGTTAGGGCGTTACAATTTAGTTTTCGGTCAAACAGATAGTCAGATGCAAGCACGGATCAATACTTTAATTTCTGAAATCAGCAAAAATATGTATGAACGTGAGCAGATTATTGCTTTGAGTTTGTTGGCTGGTGTTGCGGGCATGAATACCTTTTTATATGGTTTGCCCGGTACAGCAAAAAGTTTGATTTCGCGTCGAATCGCCTCGGCTTTTGAAGTCCATGACTACTTTGAATATTTGATGAATCGTTTCAGTACGCCGGAAGAAATTTTTGGACCGGTATCAATTAAAGCCTTAAAAGAAGATCAATATATTCGTAAAACAGAACATTATTTACCACGGGCAGATTTTGCATTTTTAGATGAAATTTGGAAAGCCAGCCCTGCGATTTTAAATACTTTACTGACCTTGGTGAATGAGCGGAGTTTTAAAAATGGTGACATTGTCCAAAAAGTTCCATTGAATGTTTTGGTCAGTGCATCGAATGAAATTCCCGAACCAAATCAAGGTCTAGATGCCTTGTATGATCGTTTTATTTTGCGCTTAGAAGTGCCGCCGATTGCTGTTGCAGAAAACTTTCATGCACTATTACAGGCCAAGCCGAGTCAAGTCAGTGTTGAAGTCGATGCGACCTTAAAAATAAAAAAAGCCGAGTTGCAAGATTGGCGGGAACAGATATATCAGGTGGAATTACCCGCTTCGATTTTAAATCTGTTTGATCAACTTAAAACTCGACTCAACCATAACTTTGAAGATCACGTGGTCTATGTCTCTGACCGTCGTTGGCAACGTGTGGCTTATTTAGTCAAAGCCTGTGCATTTTTAAATGATCGTCCATCAGTGATTTTGAGTGATCTATTAATTTTAAAACATTGCTTATGGAATCAGCCTGAAGACATTGCTTTTGTTTCGCAGCAGATAGATGACGTATTGGCTGAAAATGGCTTAAATTATGGGTTGCAGTTCGAACAGCATGTGGCAGAGAAGGATGCACTTGAACAGCGGGTGCTCAATCATTTTTATTATACCGATGATGTCTATGAGAGTTATTTAATTCATGGCACTGATTACTTGCGTGCAGTGACCAATCTAGATCGACACTATAAAGATAAAGTGTTGTATCTCGAACTGGATAAAATGGATACGAAAAAGGACTTCTTTGCCTTAGATGATACCGGTGAAGAAGTGCGTGGCATCGTATGTAATTTTAATGGTTCAAGAGTGTGTACGTTAAAAGGTGGCTATTACGGCTTAGAAGAAGTGGTGACGCCGTATATAAAACATACCAAAGGTAGTCCACGCAGCTCTCTTTCAGCACAAAGCCAATATGAGCTGTTACACGAAGTTCAACAGCTCAAAGCACAGTTTCAAACAGAATTGGAACTGTTAACGGAACGATTTAACAGTCAAAAACATCAGTTTAAATCGGTCTTTGTCACTGAACAGGATATTGAACATTTGATTCAATCTATTGAGCAGCAATTGGCACGATATCAGTTGCAGTTGCAAGATTGTGAGCGTCTGGAACAGTTATGTCGCAATTAAAACCGACAAGACACCAAACCCAATCGGCACTCGATGAATTAAGTTCGCAGCTTTATGATGAATTAAAACAATCCAGCTTAAAACATTGGTTGGATGATCATAAAGTGGCAAAAAAGCTCGATCAAAAAATTCAGGAATGGGCCTTTCAGGCAAAATCGAGTTTAGATCAGCAGCATCCCTATGCAGTGGTGCAGCAGCAATTGGAACATTGGCTTGCGTTAAAGCATTGGGAGCAGGGTGATTTTGTTCAATTCCACACTGAATATGCCGCCTTTATGCAAACCTTGGGGATTCCAGAATTCACTGAAATGTGGCAACAGAGCCAACAGTCGTTGCTGACCGAGCAGCAGCGTCAATTACAAATAGAGCTATTCAAAGGCAAATGGCAGCGCAAATTGACCGAAGCCATTGCACATTGGGAGTTTGAACAGCTCCGTTTACAACGAGATGCCTTTTTAGATGAAATCAAAGATTTTCTTGCGACATTGTCGAAAATGGTCAAGTACCATGACAGCGTCGGGTTTGAAACCGGGATTTTTCTAGACTATTCCAAAGGGCAATTGACTGAACACGATGTACAAAACTTTGAGCAATGGGCCAATTATCTCGAGCAAGATCGGGCGCTTAAACGTCTATGTCAAATGATCGGAAGTGCACAGCCGAATATGCCTCGTAAGCGAATTTCTGCTCAGTTAGAACAAGAGCCACAGCAGCTCATCCACACCCCAATGGCGCAAGAGGAAATTACTGGAATTAAATTGGCACAAGAAATCAGTATGGCTTTACCTAGCGAGTTGGCGCTATTAGCCGATCCAGACTTGCAGGTTTTATTTGATTTGAAATATTTAGAATCTAACCTGATGAGTTTTAATCGACAAGGTCAGCAACAGGGACGGGTGATCGAAGACCCACGCCATACACAGCGTCGAGTCGGACAAAAAGGCCCGATGATTGTCTGCTTAGATACCAGTGGCTCAATGAATGGGCAACCCGAACTGATTTCCAAAGCGATTTGTTTGTATTTATCTATTCGAGCGCTAAAAGAAAAGCGAGCGATGTATTTGGTTAATTTCTCGACCAATTTAACCGCGCTGAATTTACACTGTAACAGCGCTTTGGATGATGTCATTCACTTTTTAGGGCAGTCATTTCATGGGGGAACAGATATTATCCCTGCGATGAATCATGCCGTGGACATGCTGAAACAACCGAATTTTGTACATGCCGATGTGGTAGTGATTTCCGACTTTATTATGGGTCAACTGACTGAAGAACTCATGCAAGAGATCACACATTTTAAGCAGCAGGGCAATGGATTCTATGCTGTGGCTATCGGTAATTTTAAACTGGATCATTTAGACGACAGCCTGTTTGATCATCAATGGGTCTATCAATCTGCGACTGGCGAAGTGCAAAAAATCTAATAATCGTCCCTCACAAAAAATACGCCATGACCTTTAATGACAAGCTTTTGAGCCATACAGCATGGATGTTTTAAAGATTGTCTGACAAAGAAAATATTTGAGCATTTTTGCAAATCTAGAGGTCGGTTTTACTAATGGCCTAGTGATCTATCTCACTTAATTTGATCCTCAATCTATGTGTTTTTACTTCAATCGACATGAAGTCAATGAAGGGGAAACACCCAAATTGAGAGCAAAATCATGAGCGCTTTTCAACCGATAAAAAAAACTTTAGCACGCGTATTTGCAGGCCCTGTCTTTGACCCAACAAAACAGTCTGCCGTTGTTCCTATTCGTCATATGAAATTTGATTTCGAACCCGAAAAAATTGATCCAAAATTTTATATGAATGCAGAATTGGCCAGTGCCTATTTTGCGTCATTGTCTATTTTCTTAACTCGTGGCGAAGATTTGGTGATTGATACTGCTCGATATCATCGTGACTTTATTCAAGATCCTGTATTAAGACAACGTGTCACATCCTTAATTGGGCAAGAGGCCATTCATTCACGCATGCATGAAGAAATGAATGAAGCGTATCGTGCAAGAAATCTGCCTGTGCAATTTTTTAGAAAGTTAGAACACTACGTCTTTGCCTATGGTTTTGAACGTATGCCACAGCCAATGAAGTTATCCTTAATGGCAGCAATTGAGCATTTCACCGCAGTGCTTGCGGAATACATGATGAATCATGAAGAAATCTTTTTTAATTCAATAGATGAAAAGCAGCGCGCTATTTGGATGTGGCATATGTTGGAAGAGTCTGAACACAAAGACATTGCCTATGATGTTTATCAAGAATTATCAGGTAATTATGCTTTACGTATAGCAGGATTTTTCCCTGCATTAATTACCATTTTGGGTTTGATTTCGATAGGCGCTTCGATTGTCCCTTTCTACAGAAAGCCATCAAATTTGATTAGCCTAAGCTACTGGAAAGATGTTCCGCGCAGTTTCCAACTGATTTTTGGTCTAAGAGATGGTGTTTATGGCAGCAGCCTCGGGCATATTTTTGATTATTTACGACCAAGTTTTCACCCAAATGATCATGACACTTCTGCATTTCTTGAATATTACAAAAAGCGTTTGCTGAACCCTGTTGATGGTGTGTTAACACCTTATTTTGTCAAAGAATTTACCCCAGCATTAAAACGATAAAAGGACAAAACCATGGGTCTATTTGGAAAAAAGAACAAGCCAAGTGAAAATGCCTGTGTGGTGGTCACTGGTGCAGGCAGTGGTATTGGGCGAAGTTTCGCTTTGGAGTTGGCTCGTCGTGGCGGAACAGTGGTCTGTGCAGATATTCATTTAGAGGCAGCGCAAGAAACGGTGGATCAAATTCAATCCACGACCTCATCAAATGCTTATGCGGTGTAGTGTGATGTAGGTAAGGCTGAAGAAGTTAAAGCACTGTCAGAGCAAGCTGAGCAGTTGATGGGGCATGCTGTGACCTTGGTGATCAACAATGCAGGCGTCGGGCTGGGTGGTAAATTTGATGAGCTGAGTTTAGATGACTGGCAGTGGTGTATGCATGTCAATTTGTGGGGTGTGGTGCATGGCTGCCATTATTTTGTACCCAAGTTGAAACAAAATAAGCAGGGGGGCGCGATTATTAATGTTGCTTCTGCTGCGGCATATACTGCTGCACCAGAAATGACAGCATATAACGTGACGAAGTCGAGTGTGTTGGCTTTGTCTGAAACTTTATCGGCTGAGCTGCGATCGGCAAATATCCGTGTGAATGTGCTGTGCCCAACCTTGGTGCCAACCAATATTATGAAAAATGGTCGCTTGCCCAATCGATATTCAGGCTTGGCTGATCAACTGCTGATGAATCATGCATTTACGACGAGCCACGATGTCGTCGATTTGACATTGAATAATTTAGATGCAGGGAAGTTGTATACCATTCCGCAACCTGATGCCAAATTATTTTGGTGGTTAAAGCGTCTATCCCCGCAAACCTATACCCGCTTATTGGGGGGGTTATCCCTTATTTAACAACTATATTAAAAAGTCGGGAGCAAAAGCATGAACATGCCGACACAATTACATGACGAAGATGTAAAAGCATTAGATCAAGAGAAAACTCAAACTAAAAAGGCAACAACGCAAACTAATGTACGTCGTACTGTAACGTCTTCTGCCAAAGCAAAAAAAGCAGTACAAGACCAATCAGAGTCAGAGCCTAGCCTAGAAAAACCAAGCGTAGAAAATCAAGTGCGTGTCTAAGATACCATTGTAATTGGTGCTGGGATATCAGGTTTAGCTGCTGCTCATCAAATGAATAAACGGGGTTATACAGATTATGTGGTTTTAGAAAAAGCCAATCGCGTGGGAGGTACATGGCGCGACAACACCTATCCAGGTTGTGGATGTGATGTTCCTTCGGCTTTGTATTCTTTTTCATTTGCTCCGAGTCATAAATGGAGTCATTTATTTGCCAAGCAACCTGAGATTCTGAACTACTTAGAGGATGTGGCAGAGCAGCATGCGCTGTATCGCAACATTCAGTTCAATTGTGAATTAATTGCAGCGGAATGGAATGAGCAATTAAAGCAATGGCAATTGGAGACCAGTAAAGGTAAGTATGCGGCAAGAACAGTGATCTTTTCCACTGGGCCGATTACTGAACCGCAAATTCCAAAAATTAAAGGTATTGAAAGCTTTGAAGGTGAAATGTTCCATTCTGCGCGATGGAACCATGCCTATGACTTAAAAGATAAACGTATTGCAGTGATTGGTACGGGGGCATCTGCGATTCAGTTTACTCCTCAGATTCAACCTATTGCCAAAAATGTGGTGGTGTTTCAACGGACTGCGCCATGGGTATTACCAAAAGCAGATTTACCACTGAATGACCGTGCGAAAGGCATCATTACCCGTTTTCCGACTGTTCAAGAAACTTGGCGCAAAAGTGTGGCCGGTATATTAAATGGTATTAATTTAGGGCTGCGTAATCCTTCACTGTTAGAGCCTGTGAATTATTTGGGTCGTCAGTTGTTGAAAACACAAATTCAAGATGCTGAATTACGTGAAAAAGTAACACCAAACTTTTCTATTGGTTGTAAGCGTCTTTTATTTGCCAATAACTATTATCCTGCGTTGCAGCAAGCCAATGTTGAACTTGTGCCACATGGTTTAGTTGAAATAGAAGGTAATACCGTCATCGCTGCAAATGGTGAACGTCATGAAGTCGATGTCATTATTTGGGGCACAGGATTTGAAGTTTCTCATCCGCCGATTGGACAACGTGTAAAAAATGCCAAAGGGGAGTTATTGTCAGAACTTTGGAAAAACAGTTCTCCTGAAGCGTTTTTGGGTACCAGTATCGCGCAAGTACCTAATGCCTTTTTGGTGCTCGGGCCAAATATTTTGGTTTATGACTCATTCATTGGTATTGCAGAAGCACAGGTTGGATATATTGTTGATGCCTTGGTAAAAATGAAACAAGAGAAGATACAGCGGCTTGAAATTAAGCCAAATGTATTGGCGTATCACAATGCAAAAGTGCAGACACATCTACAGACTACAGTCTTTAATAGTGGTGGTTGTAAGAGCTATTACTTAGATGCCAATGGACGCAATTTTGCAGCTTGGCCGTGGTCACTGAAACAGTTAAAGCAGCGTCTTAAACAGGTGGACTTGACAGACTATGAGTCGGTTGCCTAGAGAATATTGCTTAATAAAAGTTACTTAACTTAATAAGCCAAAATAAAGCATCATCAATATTTAAACCTTTTGTTTACAGCCTAATTTCTACGTGGAATTAGGCTTTTTTTATGACGATATCTGATGAAGCAGTGTGAGATTTTCTAGAAAATGGCGATTTAAAATATACTCAGCAATAAACAGCATACTTTATAGCTTGTGAGGCATCGTTTTATCTAATGATTGAGCAGGAAAATTCAGTCAGATAGGGCTGTTTTAAAGTGCAAAATATATCTAGCTGCATAAAAAAACCGCCCCAAAGGGACGGTTTTTAGATTCGCACAATTCTTTCAAATTAACGACCTTGGATATCGCGTTGAGTTTCGCCAGTGTAAAGCTGACGAGGACGACCGATTTTGTAAGGTGCGCTGTGCATTTCTAACCAGTGGCTGATCCAACCAACAGTACGTGCAAGAGCGAAGATTACAGTAAACATTTCTGTTGGGATACCAATCGCTTTAAGGATGATACCTGAGTAGAAGTCTACGTTAGGGTATAGGTTACGTTTGATGAAGTATTCGTCAGAAAGCGCAATACGTTCAAGTTCCATAGCCAAAGCAAGTTGTGGATCGTTGATACCAAGTGCAGTTAACACTTCGTCACAAGTCTCTTTCATTACTTTCGCACGTGGATCGAAGTTTTTGTAAACTCGGTGACCGAAGCCCATAAGTTTAACTTCTTTAGTTTTCACTTTTTCCATGAACGGAGCAACGTTTTCTACAGTGCCGATTTCATCAAGCATCTTAAGAACAGCTTCGTTCGCGCCGCCATGAGCAGGTCCCCATAGAGCCGCGATACCCGCAGCGATACATGCGTATGGGTTAGCGCCAGTAGAACCAGCAAGACGTACTGTAGAAGTAGACGCGTTTTGTTCGTGGTCAGCATGAAGCGTGAAGATACGGTCCATTGCTTTAGCAAGAATAGGGTCAACTTTGTAATCACGGTCTGCAGGAGTAGCAAACATCATGTACAAGAAGTTTTCTGCGTAGCTTAAGTCGTTACGTGGGTAAACGAATGGTTGGCCTACTGTGTATTTGTAAGTCCAAGCAGCTAAAGTAGGAACTTTAGCGATTAAGCGAATAGCAGTGATTTCGCGGTGGTCAATGTTTTCAACATCGAAACCGTTGTGATAGAACGCAGAAAGCGCACCAACAACACCACACATGATCGCCATAGGGTGAGCGTCACGACGGAAACCATTGAAGAAACGGCCAACTTGATCGTGAACCATAGTGTGGTTACGAACTTTAGCATCGAATTCTTGTTTTTGTTCAGCAGTAGGAAGCTCGCCGTTCAAAAGAAGGTAGCAAGTTTCTAAATAGTCTGCTTTAGTAGCAAGCTGGTCGATTGGGTAGCCACGGTGTAGAAGAACACCTTTACCGCCGTCAATGAAAGTGATTTTAGATTCACAAGCAGCCGTTGAGACAAAACCAGGATCAAAAGTAAAGTGACCTGCGGCCAACACATCTTTAACGTCAATTACATCTGGGCCTAGAGTGCCACTGTAAATTGGTAAGTCAATTTCTTTGCCATCAAGCTGTAAAACGGCTTTTTTGCCAGTTGCTTCAGACATTCAATAGATCTCCTGTCCTGGTGAATGTTTTATCTGACTCAGTACTAATCTTTTAATGCGAGAATCAGACGGATCAAAAATTTGCTCTAAGATTAGAGGGAACTGAAATTTTGTCAATTATACTTATGGATATAAATTGAGGATCATTCATTGAAATGAAGCACAATTCATCCGCTTAAAAAATGAGTAAAATTACAGTGCCGACGCAGTATAATAAGTCAAATTGCAGGGGAGGTGCAGATTAAAAAAAGCCTATTGCCTTAATTGTAAGCAATTTTTAATTCTTAAAAACTCTGAAACAAATATGAATTACAAGACCGCTATTTCATTAAATTATTATAATTTTCGTAACTTACACACATCTATGGCTCTAAATTGCTGTTTTCTTATTCATAATTAAAACGACTTAATCGCCATTAAAAAAAAGTTCGTTTGGTTAAAAAATAGTTAATTAAACGCCTTAAAAAGCTTAATAAATGAGCATTTTTGTCATTGGAATGGGAAATAATGGTGTTTTATTGAACGGATTTGCTGTTGCTAAGATTTTTATGCACAGACTAAGTACTTATTTCGTTTCATGATCTTTGAGTTTTATCATTTGAGAAAATGATGCACATTTATTTTTATGATTAAGGCTTGGCGAATGTGCTGGAAGATTTTAAAATGTAGTGGGAAAAGAAAGATTTAGATTTGTTCATCTTTAGTCTAAAAGTTTAAATCACCATATACACACAAAAACAATAAATGAAATTTACATTTAACTGATTAAAACCAACAAGATAGTCTGATTTTCTTAGATAAATAAGGTATTTGTTTTTAGAAAAGTTATTGTTAATGATTCTTATTTAAGGATATTTTGCAAAATTCCTAATTGTCTTCGTTTGTGTTTTGAAAGTTCACGTTTTATAATTCCCTGTCGTTTATAAGATCAGACAGCTGCAGAGTTTATTATATTGTAATGTCTGACTATGCTAGCTTTCCTACGAATTAATTCCAACAAACTCCGGATGGAGTTTTTACTTACAGGATGCCCGCTGTGAAAAGCAACAGACCTGTCAATTTGTCCATGGGTCAAGTTTTAGAAGTAAACTTAAAATCCCCTGTGGCTATTGCATCAATTTTACACCGTCTATCAGGTGTTATCGTATTTTTACTCGTACCGGTCCTTCTTTGGATTTTAGACAAATCTCTATCTTCACCTGAAGGTTTTGCGCAAGTTCAGGCTGTGTTTGACAGCTTTATTGTGCGTTTTGTCGTATGGGTATTTGTAGCCGGCTTAATTTATCACCTTATCGGTGGTATCAAGCATCTATTTGCAGATCTTGGCGTTGCTGAAGAACTTCAAAGTGGTCGTATCGCAGCTACTATTTCATTGATCTTGTCTGCAATCGGTATTGTTGCAGCATTTGTATGGATTGTTCTCTAATGAAAAGTGCTACAGGTTTAACAGGATCAGGTTCACGCGATTGGTTTATCCAACGTGTAAGTGCCGTTGTATTGGCTGTTTATACTATTGTTGTACTGGGCTGGATCCTTTGCAATAGCGGATTCACTTTTGAGCAATGGTATGGCTTTATGATGACAACACCAATGAAGATTTTATCTTTATTGTCTGTCTTATCTCTTGTTGCGCATGCTTGGATTGGTATGTGGCAAGTATTCACTGACTATGTGACTACTCGTCAAATGGGTCCTTCAGCAAACGGTCTGCGTTTAGTGCTGACTTCTGCAGTGATTGTTGCAGTATTTGCATACGCGATCTGGGCGATCCAGATTTTTTGGGCAAATTGATAGGAAGATATCATGGGCGCTATAACCCCTAAAGAAGATTACACAAATATTCCACACCAAACTTTCGATGCAGTCATCGTTGGTGGTGGTGGTTCAGGTATGCGTGCTTCTTACCAACTTGCTCAAGCTGGTTTGAAAGTTGCTGTACTGACTAAAGTATTCCCAACTCGTTCACACACTGTTGCAGCGCAGGGTGGTATTGGTGCATCTCTTGGTAACATGCAAGAAGATAACTGGCACTACCACTTCTACGACACAGTTAAAGGTTCTGACTGGTTAGGTGACCAAGACGCAATTGAGTTCATGACTCGTGAAGCGCCTCAAGTTGTTTATGAACTTGAACACCTAGGTATGCCATTTGACCGTAACGCTGACGGTACAATTTACCAACGTCCGTTTGGTGGTCATGCTGCGAACTATGGTGAAAAACCAGTTCCACGTGCATGTGCTGCTGCCGACCGTACAGGTCATGCTCTTCTTCATACGCTTTATCAAAGCAACGTGAAAATGGGTACTCAATTCTTCGTAGAATGGATCGCACTTGATTTGATCCGTAACGAAGCAGGCGATGTACTTGGTGTGACAGCAATTGACCAAGAAACGGGTAAAATTGCAGTATTCCAAGGTAAAGCTACATTGTTTGCTACTGGTGGTGCTGGTCGAGTTTACCGTGCATCTACTAACGCTTATATCAACACTGGTGACGGTCTTGGTATGGCAGCTCGTGCAGGTATTCCATTACAAGATATGGAATTCTGGCAATTCCACCCAACAGGTGTTGCGGGCGCAGGCGTATTGTTGACAGAAGGTTGTCGTGGTGAAGGTGCGATCCTTCGTAACGATGCTGGTGAGCCGTTCATGGAACGTTATGCTCCGACACTGAAAGACTTGGCACCTCGTGACTTCGTATCACGCTCTATGGACCAAGAAATTAAAGAAGGTCGTGGCTGTGGTCCTAAGAAAGACTACATCTTGCTTGATATGACGCATCTTGGTGCTGAAACAATCATGAAACGTCTTCCATCTGTATTTGAGATTGGTAAGAAATTCGCGAACGTTGACATCACTAAAGAGCCAATTCCTGTAGTACCTACAATCCATTACCAAATGGGTGGTATTCCTACAAACATTCATGGTCAAGTGGTTGTTCCTGTATCTCGTGAAACTGAAGCTTTGGTTGCGAACTACAACAAAGAAACTGATGTGTACTCACACAACGCGGGCGACCGTGATTTCACTAAACCAGTGAAAGGTTTTTATGCAATCGGTGAATGTTCATGTGTATCTGTACATGGTGCAAACCGTCTAGGTACAAACTCATTGCTTGACTTGGTTGTATTTGGTAAAGCTGCTGGTGAACATATTGTTGACTACGTAACTAAACACCATGGTGATGAATACGCTCCATTACCTACAACTGTTCTTGAAAACACTTTGAATCGTGTTCGTCATCTTGATGAATCTACTTCTGGTGAAAATGCTCAAGAAGTTGCTGATGCAATCCGTGACATCGTTCAAGACCACGCTGGTGTATTCCGTACATCTGCACTTCTTGAAGAAGGTGTGAAACAGATTCTTGCGATCGAACCACGTGTACGCAACATTCACTTGAAAGACAAATCTAAAGTATTTAACACAGCACGTGTTGAAGCTCTAGAAGTTGAAAACTTGTATGAAGTTGCAAAAGCGACATTAATTTCTGCAGCTGCACGTAAAGAATGTCGTGGTGCGCATACAGTGGTAGATTTCGAATTACCACCTGATCATGCTGACTACCCATACGGCCGTCGTGATGATGAGTGGATGAAACACACTTTATGGTTCTCTGTAGATAACCGTCTTGAGTACAAACCAGTACGTTACAAGCCTTTATCTGTAGATGCTATTCCACCTAAACCACGTACATTCTAATTGGGAGAAGTAAGATGAGTAGAGGTACTCGTACATTTAATATCTACCGCTACGATCCTGATAAGGATGCAGCTCCGTACATGCAAACTTTTAAACTAGAGTTGACTGACAAGCACCGTATGTTGCTTGATGCGCTTCTAGCATTAAAAGTACAAGACGAATCATTAACATTCCGTCGTTCATGTCGTGAAGGTATTTGTGGTTCTGATGGTGTAAACATCAATGGTAAAAATGGTTTAGCGTGTCTTTGGAACCTAAACGACTTACCAGAAGTGATTACAATTCGTCCACTTCCAGGTCTTCCAGTTATTAAAGACTTGGTTGTAGATATGAATCAGTTCTACGATCAGTACAACAAAATCCATCCGTTCCTAATCAACAATCAGCCTGCGCCTCCTAAAGAGCGTTTGCAGTCTCCTGAAGAGCGTGAACATTTAGATGGTTTGTACGAATGTATTCTTTGTGCATGTTGTTCAACTTCATGTCCATCATTCTGGTGGAACCCAGACAAGTTCTTGGGTCCTTCAGCATTGTTGAACGCATATCGCTTCATCATTGACTCTCGTGATACAGCAACTCAAGAGCGTTTGGCTCGTCTTGACGACCCATTCTCATTGTTCCGTTGTAAAGGTATCATGAACTGTGTATCTGTATGTCCTAAGGGTCTTAACCCAACTAAAGCAATCGGTCACATCCGTAATATGCTTTTAGATCTTGGTTAATAGATTTAGCAGTAAAAAAAAGCGCACCATTGGGTGCGCTTTTTTTGTCATATATAAAAATGATGATAGTGAAAGTTATTCGCTGTCATTGCAGAGTGCTATAAATGGATTTCATAGAAACGTAGTGAATTAAAAGTATAAAGTGATAGATAAATGGTTATTTATTGATGAAACGCTCGTTCAAGTCTGTCAAAAGGATTAGAAGATGTTATTATGTAACGTAGTAAAAAGAGAGAGGATAGGAATGTCAGCTCTCTTTTGTTTTTGTATATGAGATGAGGTAAAAATCGAACGTAGACTTTTGTCTTAATTGAAAGATCATTTTATATGTAGCACCATATCATAGATGAAAATACAAACAGTGTATTTCGCTAATTTATGAGAGGTATGTGTCAAAAAAATCAATTGAAAATGCTCGAACGTGTTAGCATTTAAAGTATCACTATATGTAAAAAATGACTTTGAATTGGGTACATTTTTTCTACAATTTAAGCGCTGTAGACGGTATATAAATGTTAATAAAGTCGCTTTAGAAAAGATAATTGCGAAAAATTTATTTTTTCTAAGATGATTTGCAAAAATTGCCCGATTTATGTCGGGTATTTCTCAATGAGTAATGATGCCGCTGAGGGCGTTATTGTTCATTAATCACATTGGGTAATCCTAATGTAGTGATAACGCCTCAAGGCTTAAGCCTAATGGGGACTAATGTCATATTACCAATTTGACATTACTAATCATGGGTTCGCTTAAAAAGCATCCTGAAATGTTTTGCAATAGGAAATGGGTCCACAAATGCAAGAAGTTGCTGACGCACTGCGTCTTGACACTGAACTTAGCGCTGACAGTGCAGCGTATATTGAAGAACTTTATGAGCAGTATCTAACGGCTCCAGACTCAGTAGAGGCTGATTGGCGTGAATACTTCGATAAATTCCCGAAAGGTGATCAACCACACAGCAATGTACGTGAGCAATTCCTATTATTAGGCCGTAATTCAAGCCGTGTTCAGCCTGTAGTGCAAAGTGCAGTAAGTTCTGAGCATGAACGCCGTCAAATCGGTGTATTACAGTTGATCGCTGCATACCGTAACCGTGGTCATCAAAACGCAAAATTAGATCCACTAGGTCTTGCAAAACGTGAAATCGTGCCTGATCTAGATCTTGCTGCGCATGGTTTAACTCAGTCTGACTTAGACACTGTATTTAATACAGGTAACCTTGCAATCGGTAAATCTGAAGCAACACTTGGTGAAATGGTTCAAGCAATGGAAGCAACTTATACTGCTTCGATTGGTGTTGAATACATGCACATTGTTGATACAAAAGAAAAACGTTGGATTCAACAACGCCTTGAAGGTACTCGTGGTCAATTTGGCTACACTGCAGACCAGAAAAAACATATCCTTGAACGTCTAACTGCAGCTGAAGGCCTAGAAAAATACCTTGGTAACAAATTCGTTGGTGCGAAACGTTTCGGTGTTGAAGGTGGTGAATCTTTCATTCCTATGGTGAATGAACTTATTCAACGTGCGGGTTCGGTAGGTTGTAAAGAAGTGGTTATCGGTATGCCTCACCGTGGCCGTTTAAACCTTCTTGTAAACATCATGGGTAAAAACCCAGCTGATCTATTTGGTGAGTTCGAAGGCAAATCTCTGCATAAAAAAGGCTCTGGTGACGTTAAATACCACCAAGGTTTCTCTTCAAACGTCATGACTCCGGGTGGCGAAGTTCACTTGGCATTAGCGTTTAACCCATCACACTTAGAAATCGTTGGACCTGTAGTAGAAGGTTCTGTACGCGCACGTCAAGTACGTCGTAAAGATATCGGTGGTGATGATGTATTACCAATCATCGTTCACGGTGATGCTGCATTTGCAGGTCAAGGTGTAAACCAAGAAACCTTCCAAATGTCACAAACTCGCGGTTATACCGTGGGTGGTACAGTTCATATCGTCGTGAACAACCAAGTTGGTTTCACAACGTCTGACCCACGTGATGCGCGTTCTACAGAATACTGTACTGACATCGCGAAAATGATCCAAGCACCGATCTTCCATGTGAACGGTGATGATCCTGAATCTGTATTATTTGTTTCTCAATTGGCACACGATTTCCGTCATACATTCCGTAAAGACGTTGTAATCGATATGTTCTGCTACCGTCGTCGTGGTCATAACGAAGCCGACGAGCCAGCTGCAACTCAGCCAATGATGTATCAAATCATCAATAAAAAAGCGACTACACGTACGCTTTATGCTGACAAGCTTGTACAAGAAGGTGTTCTTGATCGTGCTTCTGCTGATGCAATGGTTGAACAGTATCGTTCTGACCTTGAAGCAGGTAAACACGTTGCAAATGCGTTGGTACTTGAGCCAAATACAAAAATGTTTGTGGACTGGAAACCTTACCTAGGCCACGAATACACAGACAAATGGGATACCACTTTCCCAATCGAACGTCTAAAAGAGCTTGGTGCGAAAATGCGCGAGCTTCCAGAAGGCTTCGTGATGCAACGTCAGGTTGCTAAAGTGATTGATGACCGTCTGAAAATGCAGACTGGTGAAATGCCATTGAACTGGGGTGCTGCTGAAACATTAGCTTACGCGTCTCTTCTAGATGAAGGTTTCCTTGTTCGTTTAACAGGTGAAGACGTTGGTCGTGGTACATTCTCACACCGTCATGCAAAACTTCATAACCAAGTAGATGGTTCAACTTACATTCCATTATGTAACTTGAAAGAAAACCAACCACGTACAGCTATCTATGACTCATTATTGTCAGAAATGGCGGTTCTTGCATTCGAATACGGTTATGCAACGACTCTTCCGAAGAGCCTTGTCATTTGGGAAGCGCAATTTGGTGACTTCGCAAACTGTGCACAGGTTGTAATCGATCAGTTCATCGCGTCTGGCGAAACTAAGTGGGAACGTGTATGCGGTCTGACTATGCTTCTTCCACATGGCTTTGAAGGTCAAGGTCCTGAGCATTCATCAGCTCGTTTAGAGCGTTTCTTACAGCTATGTGCTGAAGAAAACATGCAAGTGATCACACCGACTACACCAGCGCAGATTTACCATGCGATGCGTCGTCAAGCACTTCGTCCAATCCGTAAACCAATGATCGTGACTTCACCGAAGTCTCTTCTTCGTCACAAACTTGCAACTTCTACATTAGAAGAACTTGCAAATGGTTCATTCCAAACTGTGATCGACGAAATCGACAACATCAACAAGTCAGACGTAACTCGTCTAGTGCTTTGTGGTGGTAAGGTTTACTACGACTTACTTGAAAAACGTCGTGAAAAAGAATTGAACAACACAGCAATCGTTCGTATTGAACAATTGTATCCGTATCCAGAAGCACGTCTTGCTGAAGTTCTGGCACAATATCCAAATGTTAAAGAATTGGTTTGGGCTCAAGAAGAACCGAAGAACCAAGGTGCATGGTTATTCATCGCTCCGCGTCTGTATGACGACGTGATGAAAGCGGGCAAACAAGTTCGTATTAGTTATGCAGGTCGTGAAGCTTCTGCTGCACCGGCTTGTGGTTCACCATATTTGCACGCAAAACAACAAGCTCAGCTCGTAAATGATGCTTTAGCTATCGTAGCTGAATAACAGGAGATTCTTAATAATGGCAACCGAAATTAAAGCACCGGTATTCCCAGAGTCAGTTGCTGACGGTACAGTTGCAACTTGGCACAAACAACCAGGTGAAGCAGTATCACGTGACGAAGTGATTTGTGATATTGAAACAGATAAAGTTGTTTTAGAAGTTGTAGCTCCTGCTGACGGTACGATTTCTGCAATCGTTAAAAACGAAGGCGATACAGTTTTATCGAACGAAGTGATTGCGACTTTTGAAGAAGGTGCTGCTTCTGGCGCTGCTCAAACTCAAGCTGTTCAATCAGAAGAGAAAGTAGAACAAGCTGCTGCGCAAACTCAAGCGGGCGCTGCTCCTGTTGTTGAACGTGCTCAACCTGTTGCTGATCAAGCTCCTGCAGTGCGTAAAGCATTGACTGAGTCTGGCATTGCTGCTGCTGACGTTGCTGGCACTGGCCGTGGCGGTCGCATCACTAAAGAAGATGTTGCAAACCATCAAGCTAAACCAGCTGCTCCTGCTGCTGCGCCATTAAGCGTTGCTGTTGGTGAACGTATCGAAAAACGTGTTCCTATGACTCGTCTTCGTAAGCGTGTTGCTGAACGTCTACTTGCTGCAACTCAAGAAACTGCAATGTTGACTACGTTCAACGAAGTAAACATGAAACCAATCATGGAAATGCGTGCGCAATACAAAGATGCTTTTGAAAAGCGTCATGGTGCACGTCTTGGCTTCATGTCATTCTTCGTTAAAGCGGCAACTGAAGCACTTAAACGCTACCCAGCTGTAAACGCTTCGATTGATGGCAATGACATCGTTTACCACGGTTTCTACGACATCGGTGTTGCTGTATCAAGTGACCGTGGTCTAGTGGTTCCAGTTCTTCGTGATACTGACCGCATGAACTATGCTGAAGTTGAAAACGGTATCCGTGCTTACGCTGGTAAAGCGCGTGATGGTAAATTGGGTATCGAAGATATGACTGGCGGTACATTCACTATTACTAATGGTGGTACTTTCGGTTCATTGCTTTCTACACCGATCTTAAATACGCCACAAACAGCGATTTTGGGTATGCATAAAATCCAAGAACGTCCTATGGCTGTAAATGGTCAAGTCGAAATCTTGCCAATGATGTACTTAGCGCTTTCTTATGACCACCGTCTAATCGATGGTAAAGAAGCAGTAGGCTTCCTTGTAACAATCAAAGAATTGTTAGAAGAACCAGCTAAGCTAATCCTTGATCTTTAATACTTCAGAATAATGCAATGGGCTTAGAGCGATCCTCTAAGCCCATTTTTGGAGATACACATGTCTCAATTTGATTTAGTTGTTATTGGTGGCGGTCCTGGTGGTTATGAAGCTGCTATCCGCGCTGCTCAATTAGGCTTTAAAGTAGCTTGTATTGAAAAACGTATTCATAAAGGTAAACCATCTTTAGGTGGTACTTGCTTAAACGTGGGTTGTATCCCATCTAAAGCATTACTTGATTCATCTCACCGTTATGAAGATACCGTTCATCACTTAGATGACCACGGTATTACAACAGGTGAAGTGAAATTTGATCTTGCAAAATTACTTGATCGTAAAGACAAAATTGTTAACCAACTCACAATGGGTATCGATGGCCTACTTAAAGGCAACGGTATCGAATGGTTAAAAGGTACAGGTAAATTACTTGCAGGTAAGAAAGTTGAGTTTGTATCTCACGAAGGTGAAACTCAAATTTTAGAACCTAAATATGTAATTCTTGCATCGGGTTCTGTGCCAGTAAATATTCCAGTTGCTCCTGTAGATCAAGACATTATTGTTGACTCTACTGGCGCGCTTGAGTTCCCAGAAGTGCCTAAACGTCTTGGCGTAATTGGCGCGGGTGTCATTGGTCTAGAACTTGGTTCAGTATGGCGTCGTCTAGGTGCTGAAGTTGTTGTATTTGAAGCAATGGATGCATTCTTACCAATGGCTGATAAAGCTTTGGCAAAAGACTACCAAAAAGTATTGACTAAACAAGGTCTTGATATCCGTGTTGGCGCTAAAGTTGCTGGTACAGAAGTAAATGGCCGTGAAGTTACTGTTAAGTACACGCAAGGTGGTGAAGACAAAACTCAAACTTTCGATAAATTGATCGTTTGTGTTGGCCGTAAAGCATATGCAGAAGGTTTATTGGCTGAAGATTCAGGCATTAAACTCACTGAACGCGGTCTAGTTGAAGTAAACGATTGGTGTGCAACTTCGGTTGAAGGTGTATACGCAATTGGTGACTTGGTACGTGGTCCAATGCTTGCACATAAAGCAATGGAAGAAGGCGTAATGGCTGTTGAACGTATGCACGGTCACGCAGCTCAAGTGAACTACGATACTATTATCTCTGTCATCTACACACACCCAGAAGCGGCGTGGGTTGGTTTAACAGAAGAGCAAGCGAAAGAAAAAGGCCATGAAGTGAAGACTGGTCAATTTGGCTTTGCTGCGAATGGTCGTGCAATGGCTGCTGGTGAAAACGCAGGCTTTGTTAAGTTTGTTGCTGATGCGAAAACAGATCGTCTACTTGGTATGCACGTGATTGGACCTGCAGCGTCTGATATCGTACACCAAGGTATGATTGCACTTGAGTTTGTATCAAGTGTTGAAGACCTACAGTTAATGACTTTTGGTCACCCGACATTCTCTGAAGTCGTTCACGAAGCTGCGCTTGCAGTCGATGGACGTGCGATTCACGCGATTCAGCGTAAACGTAAATAAGATGTAAAAAGAGCGGCTTAGGCCGCTCTTTTTTGTTTCAGATGGTTGTTTTAATTTGAATAATCATCTAAAAATAAAGATAAGAAATATTTTAAGATTTAAAAAAGGTTAAAGCTGCTTTGACGGATGTCTGGGCTTTAATGGGTCATAACAAAGCGAAAAAAGAGTAAAAGGTTGTTCAATGAATCTACACGAATATCAAGCTAAAGCGTTATTAAAAAAATATGGTATGCCAGTCCAAGAAGGCGTATTTGTAACAACCGCAGAAGAAGCAGTCAAAGCTTTTGAGCAACTGGGTGGTAAGTTTGCAGTTTTAAAAGCCCAAGTCCATGCAGGTGGCCGCGGTAAAGCGGGCGGCGTAAAAGTGGTAAAATCTGCGCAAGAAGCCACTGATTATGTCAACCAAATGGTCGGTTCACGCTTAGTCACTTATCAAACAGATGCATTAGGTCAGCCAGTCAGCGGTATTTTGGTGTCTGAAGATGTCTATCCTGTAGAGCGTGAATTGTACCTAGGTGCTGTGGTTGACCGTTCTAGCCGCCGTGTGACCTTTATGGCATCGACTGAAGGTGGTGTGGAAATTGAAAAAGTTGCAGAAGAAACCCCAGAAAAAATTATTAAAGTTGAAGTTGATCCTTTAGTTGGATTGTTACCATTCCAAGCACGTGAAGTGGCATTTGCTTTAAACCTAAAAGATGGTCAAGTGAATCAATTTGTCAAAATCATGTCTGCTGCCTATCAAGCATTCATTGAAAATGATTTTGCTTTATTTGAAATTAACCCGTTATCTGTACGTGAAAATGGCGAGATTTTATGTGTGGATGCAAAAATTGGTATCGACTCGAATGCCTTATACCGTTTACCTGAAATCGCAGCGTTACGTGATAAATCGCAAGAAAATGAGCGTGAGCTGAAAGCATCAGAATTTGATTTGAACTATGTTGCCTTAGAAGGCAATATTGGTTGTATGGTCAATGGTGCTGGCCTAGCGATGGCAACCATGGACATCATTAAACTCTATGGTGGTCAACCTGCAAACTTCCTAGATGTAGGCGGTGGCGCGACCAAAGAACGCGTAATTGAAGCCTTTAAAATCATTTTGGCCGATAGTTCTGTACAAGGTGTATTAATCAACATTTTTGGTGGGATTGTACGTTGTGACATGATTGCTGAAGCAATTATTGCAGCGGTTCAAGAAGTAAATGTGACTGTACCTGTGGTTGTTCGTTTAGAAGGGAACAATGCAGAGTTGGGTGCAAAATTACTTGATGAATCAGGTTTGAAATTGATTTCTGCAAATGGCTTGGCCGATGCTGCAGAAAAAATCGTTGCTGCGGTAAAAGGCTAAGGGAGTAGAGATCATGAGCGTATTAGTTAATAAAGACACCAAAGTATTGGTACAAGGTTTTACCGGTAAAAACGGCACATTTCATTCAGAACAATCTATTGCTTACGGCACAAAAGTGGTTGGTGGGGTGACTCCGGGCAAAGGCGGCACACAACATTTGAATCTGCCCGTATTTAATACCATGAAAGAAGCGGTGCGTGAAACGGGTGCAACGGCAACCTCGATTTATGTACCTGCACCATTTGTCCTAGATTCAATTATTGAATCGATTGATTCAGGTGTTGAGCTGATTGTGGTGATCACTGAAGGTGTGCCGACACTCGATATGCTAAAAGCTAAACGTTACCTAGAAACCTATGGTAATAATGCACGTCTAATTGGTCCGAACTGTCCAGGGATTATTACCCCAGGTGAATGTAAGATCGGTATTATGCCGGGGCATATTCATCAACCAGGTAAAATCGGCATTATCTCGCGTTCAGGGACGTTAACCTATGAAGCTGTAGCGCAAACCACCAAGCTGGGACTAGGTCAGTCTACCTGTATTGGGATCGGTGGTGACCCTATTCCGGGTATGAACCAAATTGATTGCTTAAAGCTGTTCCAAGACGACCCGCAAACTGAAGCGATCATCATGATTGGTGAGATTGGTGGTACAGCAGAAGAAGAAGCAGCTGAATATATCCAGTCGAATGTTACAAAGCCTGTTGTTGGTTATATCGCGGGTGTGACTGCACCTAAAGGCAAACGTATGGGACATGCAGGCGCAATCATTTCGGGTGGTAAAGGCACAGCAGAAGAGAAATTCGCTGCTTTTGAAAAAGCCGGAATGGCCTATACCCGTAGTCCTGCTGAATTAGGCTCGACTATGTACGAAGTGCTGAAAGGCAAAGGTTTGGTTTAATCGCCATACTTAAACATCAAAAGAGAATCTTCGGATTCTCTTTTTTTTTTACGCAAAAAAAAGCGTATTTCAGCCGCTATGCAAAAGCCATAAGGGCATGGCTATGTGTTCTGCTTTGGGGTGCAGTGACGCTGCATAAACGGATGGAATATTGGTTGTTCAATAACTATGAAATGTAAAGAACACATAATAATCCGAATATGTGATGATTGCGAGGATGGTCATAGGTTTATGATTTTTAAAAATAATTTCGTATAGCGTGCAGTATATTGATTTTAGGGAAAATAACTAATTTAATTGAGATTTTTAATGGATCTTTATCATCAAAGAGCTTTTTTACTTGGATGAAGCCTAATATTTTCAATAGAAATTATTTTATTTGTAATTTTCTCAAGCCTTATACAAAGGATGGTAGATCAGGAATATGAGAAGGGGGAGCTTTAAAATTGGTGAAATTTGCTATCTCAGTGATGAAATTTTTTTAAGAAAATCTACATGAGCATATACATCTATAGTCAGCTATTATTTTTTAGTTGATGGTTTGAAGTGCAAAAACCTTGTTAGGCCCTATTTTCAATTTAATAAGCAATTTCCAAGTTTTATAAAAACAATAGATAGAACAAAATGTTATCGAGCTGAATATATAGAAGTAAATATCTTATTCTGTAAGATGAGAAGGATATATCAATTAATTGATTTTAAATATTTTGTTTCATAATTTTATGCTGTTTGCTCTATAGCTTCTAAATGAGTATTTTTATGAAATACGCCATTTGTTCATTGATTTAACATCAGGCTGTGATGCGAAATATAAATGTCAGAAACCATTAAAAGCGCTCTGATAAGACAGAAAATGTTGTTCATTTCTTTGGGAGATTGTATGCCCATAAGTACAAGTATCTAAGCCATAAAAAAAGCAGTGCGGACACTGCTTTTTTAATTCATTTAGAATGTGTTGCTCAAGCAATCACTTCTGAATAAAGAGATTTGATGGAGCCCTATCTCAATCAAAAACTTAGTTTTTGCTGGTTTTTAAGCTCTGAGTTAAACCGTTAATATCGCCACCTTGGATACCAAGCTCACTCATCAAGCTATCAATCAGTGGGGCCTGGCTGCGGTAGCGTAGGGCACTATTCACCACTTGGTCTGACAAGGCAACATTACCGCTGCCTTCGTGGTGAGCATCACCTTGGCAAGAACCTGCATGACCACCATTTAGGCCATTCACTTGCAAAATCTTAATGTCATCAATGTTTTCCATTGGTTTCACACTTTCGCGAATGATTTCAGGTAAGTATTTCAGCATCGCTAAACGAATTTGCATTTCAACCTGTTCAGATGACAATACGTTGTTTGCTTCGTTCACTGCACGTGTACCTTCAGCATCAACTTGGTATTGTTTTTCCATCGCCTGAGCCAAGAGAACTTTTGCGTCAGCTTCACCTTTGGCTTTTAAGCGAACTTTTTCAGCTTCGGCTTCAGCTGCAATACGGATAGCTTCTGCATCATCTGCTGCTGCTTGTTTACCTGCTTCTGCCGCGACAGTAATGGCAATCGCATCTTTCTCCGCTTTTTCTTTCGCAGAGACCAATTCAACAGCTTTTTGACGTTCAGCTTGTTGGATTTGACGAACGGTAATGACTTCTTCTTCGGCTTTTACCGCTTGAGCACGGGCTTGATCGGCATGCGCTTTAGCTTCAGATTCAGCACGAGATTTTTCTGCAATAGCAATGGCACGGTCTTGCTCAGCCAACTCAATGGTTTTCTTTTGTTCCACTTGGGCTTGCTGAATAATTTGTGACTTTTGAATATTTTGATTTTCAACGTCACGTGCAGCAGTAATACGCTTTAAGTCAACTTCACGTTCAGCAGCAATACGCGCTTCTTCGGCTTCACGTTTTTTAGCAGCTTCTTGTGATGCAATTTCTGCAAGCTGTTCTGCACGACGGATTGAAATTTCACGTTCTTGTTGCAGTTTTGCATATTCTTCTTCACGCAAAATTTGTAGACGTGCTTGTTCTGCTTCTAAGTTCTTGGTCTTAATTGCAAGATCTGCATCTTGTTCAATCGCATTACGTTTACGACGACGGTCTTCAATGGTTTCTGTCAGTTTAGTTAAACCTTCAGCATCGAACGCATTTTGTGGGTTAAAGTATTTAAAGCCTGTTTGGTCTAAGCCAGTTAATGAAACGGTTTCAAGTTCCAAACCGTTTTTATGTAAATCTTCAGACACCACTTGCTGAACTTTTTGAACGAAGTCGACACGTTTTTCATGCAACTCTTCCATCGCCATTTCTGCGGCAACTGCACGTAGAGAGTCAACGAATTTTCCTTCGACCAAATTCTTTAACTCATTTGGCGACATGGTCTTTTGACCTAACGTTTGTGCTGCGGTAGCAATCGAATCTGCGGTTGGTTTCACACGGACATAGAACTCCGCCATCACATCGACACGCATACGGTCACGTGTAATCAGCGCTTGGTCATCTGCACGGCGTACTTCAAGACGTAGGGTGTTCATATTGACAGGGATAATTTCATGCAGCACCGGAAGCACAATAGCACCGCCACCTAAAATCACTTTTTCACCGCCGAAGCCTGTACGCACAAATGAAATTTCTTTACTTGAGCGACGATAAAGTCGAGCAATAATAAAACCAATAAAAATAAGTGCGGCAAAAATTATCCCGACTGAAACAAGGATACCGCTTGGAATAATGTCTAACATGGACGTTTATCTCTTTTGTTGTAGTTCAAGTTAACCCTCTAAAGTGCTAACAAGTTTGGTTTAAAAATCAGTATTTTGTTGATTCATCATGACTTCGAGATTTGCTGAACGTATGACGCGTTAAATGTATTTATATGGTGTTAAAAGAACTGATCGAGCATCAATTCATTCAAAATTTAGAGCATGGTGGCTTGGAAGCCTACATTTGTTTTTTGGGTTAAAACCACTGATTGACCTTGGCTGAATATTTCATCTTGTTCAGGTTCAACCAAAATATAATGGGTCAATCCATGTTGATCTTTGACTTTGGCTTGAGCAGGGGACTGTGGTCGTGCATCACCCAAAATGATCGTGGCCGTTCTACCGATCAATTCATCACTATAAATGGCGGTTGTTTCATCTTGCGGTAAAATACGGGCAATGAGCATTGCGCTAAAACGTACGAAGGGCATGCACAGAAAAATACAGGCTGGTGCAATAATCCATGCACTGAACATCATACTGGTCATTTGGTTAACGATGGCTTGAATAGCAAAGCCCAACAAACTATAGACACATAAGAAAATGATGAGCCATACAAACAGTGGAATACGACCCAAATACAACCAATCGAGCACACGTGTCACGATACCTGCATCGGCATCTACACCTAGCTCTGCATTATGACCAACATCCTCAGGTAGGAATTGATCTAAGAAGCCTTGAGAACCACCCCCTAAAATTGTTAACACAATCTCAAAAAGTCCAAACAAGAACATTAAGCAGAGACTGATGCTAAACACGATATTAGACGGGTGAGTAAACAATTCCCACATTATATTTATCTCTATATTTATGCTTATAAAAAATCAAAAAAAATAATTCTGGCCGAATTTTTTTCAGTAAATAAAATAACATTATCTGTCGAAATTGTGTAAAAAAATTACAGATCAGATTAACAAAAAGTCGGCTTTTATGTGAGCTATTACTAAGTTTTTCTTTAAAAATAGTTGATCAATTAAATCAGGATTATCTAAATCTAAAATGAATAGCACTTCTACTTTACCCATTTAAGATTTAAGTCATTGTGATCAATCAAATTTTCAGTCTAATTGCAGATATATAAGTGGTCGTGCTCAAGGGAGAGAAATGGCCTGTTAAACGGCACAGAAAACAATGTTAGGAAATGTAAATTTATAAGCGTCACAGCAGTGCTGAGGGCTTTGCCGTGACTTTCGATGTCATATGAAGATTTGAACTGGCGTTCAATAGAGCGCTTTTTAGGTGGCTTTAACCGTTTTTATAACAATGAAGTTTGAATGCGTACTTTCATATCTAAAGCCGCTTGAACAATAAAGGTTTTCATCCACTTCACTTGTTCGCCCATCGGATTGGTTTTAATCGCAGTGTCTAAAAAGCCCATGCTTTCAAGTTGAAACAATTGTTTTTCGATCTCTTCTTCTAACTGGGTGCTATTGGCTGCGAGCGGGAAGTGGATTAAGTAAAATGCTTTGGGGAAATTATAAAAAGCATAGAGCAGATTAAATGCACGTTGATCGGCCTTTAAATTGCCAGCGCCAATTTCATAGCCACGATCTTGGTTACTATGAGTCACCCCAATCAAAAATTCGAGTTTATTGTCCAAAAGTCGTAGGCCGAACTGAAGGCCAATTTGGTCTGCACTCAGCTCATGTTGGATAAAGTTATTCAGCGGGCTGCCGTCATCATTTAAGGCTTCTTGGAGCACGAGGATGTGTGAAGAATGCTGATAAATATAGCCAGCAAGACCTGCTGCTTCTATCAGCGACTTTAAGGTTTCAAGCGTATAGTGACTATATGGCATATCAATAACTATTGGAGAGTGATATAGCTACTTTAGGTACTTTGAGCGAGTTTGAATACCGATTGTTTAGAGGATTTAGCGATTAGTTAATTGATAAAAAATTGCGTAAACTTAAGGATCTCGGACTAGAATAATAATGAAATTGATAAGTCTATTGTATTAAATTAATTAAAATTGATAAGCAGTATCAGACAATTTGTATATGACGAATAAGAATATCAATATCACAAAACAAGCAATCGTTATGAAAGCTTAATCACTATAATGTATATATATCTTTAAAAGTGTAATAAGTACACATATTCTAAGCTGGTGTTGTCCATGTCATTAAATGAGGAAAGACTTACTCATCTTAAACAGCTTGAAGCTGAGAGTATTCATATCATCCGTGAAGTTGCTGCTGAGTTCGAAAACCCAGTCATGCTGTATTCAATCGGTAAAGATTCAGCGGTCATGCTGCATCTTGCTTTAAAAGCATTCTATCCTGCCAAACTTCCATTCCCACTACTGCATGTAGACACGGGTTGGAAATTTAAAGACATGATTACTTTCCGTGACAACATGGCAAAAGAGCATGGCTTTGATTTGATCGTGCATCAAAACAAAGAAGGTAAAGACGCAGGCGTGAATCCGTTCGATTACGGTAGCTCAAAATATACTGATATCATGAAAACTCAAGGCTTAAAACAAGCACTTGATAAATATCAGTTTGATGCGGCTTTCGGTGGTGCGCGCCGTGACGAAGAGAAATCTCGTGCCAAAGAGCGTGTTTACTCATTCCGTGATACCAAACACCGTTGGGACCCTAAAAACCAACGTCCTGAACTTTGGAATCTTTACAACGGTAAAGTGAACAAAGGCGAAAGTATTCGTGTGTTCCCATTGTCTAACTGGACTGAGTTGGATATTTGGCAATACATCTACCTCGAAAATATTAAATTGGTTCCTTTGTACTTGGCTGCTGAACGTCCAGTGGTTGAGCGTAACGGTACACTGATCATGGTTGATGATGAGCGTATGCGTTTGAACGAAGGTGAAGTGCCACAAATGAAATCGGTGCGTTTCCGTACTTTAGGTTGTTACCCACTTACAGGTGCGGTTGAATCAACTGCAACAACTTTACCGGAAATTATCCAAGAGATGCTTTTAGCCACCACATCTGAACGTCAAGGTCGTATGATCGACCATGACGAAGCAGGTTCGATGGAAAAGAAAAAGCAGGAAGGTTACTTCTAAGAATCTCATAATCTCCCCCTAACCCCCTCTTTACGAAAGAGGGGGAACTCCCGAGAAAGAACGGAGCCAAGTCTCCCTTTCTTAAAGGGAGATTTAGAGGGATTAAAAAGATTCAGAAACCGATTTCAAAAGAATATGTGGAGCTTTGAGCAATGTCTCATCAATCAGATTTAATTAGCCAAGACATCTTGGCGTATTTAAAACAACACGAAAATAAAGACCTTCTACGTTTCCTCACTTGCGGTAACGTGGATGATGGTAAATCGACTCTAATTGGTCGTTTGCTTTACGATTCAAAATTGATTTATGAAGATCAATTGCAAGCGGTGACTCGTGACTCTAAAAAAGTCGGTACTACGGGTGATGCGCCTGACTTGGCTTTACTTGTAGATGGTCTGCAAGCGGAACGTGAGCAGGGTATTACCATTGACGTGGCTTACCGTTATTTCTCTACTGAAAAACGTAAGTTCATCATTGCTGACACCCCGGGGCATGAGCAGTACACACGTAACATGGCAACTGGTGCGTCGACTGCCGATTTAGCGATCATCTTGATTGATGCGCGTTATGGCGTTCAAACCCAGACTCGTCGTCACTCATTTATTGCGAGTCTTTTGGGTATTCGTAATATCGTGGTTGCAGTGAACAAAATGGACTTGGTTGAATTCTCTGAAGCGCGCTTCAATGAAATTCAAGCAGAGTACAATGAGTTCGTAAACCAATTGGGCGACCGTAAACCTGCGAACATTATCTTCACGCCTATTTCTGCGTTGAATGGTGATAACGTTGTAAACAAATCGCCAAATACACCGTGGTACCAAGGTCAGACTTTAATGGAGACTTTGGAAACTGTTGAAATTTCGCATGATACGAGCAAGCACGAATTCCGTTTCCCAGTTCAATATGTCAACCGTCCGAACCTCGATTTCCGTGGCTTCTGCGGTACGATTGCACTTGGTGAAGTGAAAGTTGGCGATACCATTACTGCATTACCATCTGGTAAGTCTTCGACTGTTAAAGAAATCGTGACTTTTGACGGTAACTTAGACCATGCTGTTGCAGGTCAAGCGGTAACACTTACGCTAAATGATGAAATTGATATTTCACGTGGTAACGTTTTAGTTAAAGCAGGCGAACAGCCATTAATTTCACGTTCTGCACGTGCCTCTGTGGTATGGATGACAGATGCGCCTTTAGTGGTTGGTAAACTGTATAACGTGAAGTTTGGTACACAAACCATTCCTGCGAAAGTTGCGAAAATCAACTACCGTACCAATGTAAACACATTGGAAAAAACGGAAGTTGAACAGCTTGAACTGAATGCGATTGCAGATGTAACGATTGAGTTTGATGCGCCAGTGGTATTTGACCGTTACCAAGACAGTCGTTACACAGGTTCATTCATCTTTATTGACCGTTTAAGCAACGTGACTGTTGGTGCGGGTATGGTTGAATCTGCGGTTGAATGGACTGCACACAACGAGCCTGTAACTGCTGAAGCGCGTGCTGCACGTTTAGGTCAAAAACCTGCTGCTGTAACTGTAACTGCGAAAGCACTTGAAAATGCGCAAGCGATCGAAAGTTTGTTGATTCAGCAAGGTGTAGTTGCGATTGCGAAAGCTGGTTTAACTGTAGAGCAAGTTGCACTTGTACGTGAAACAGGTGTGGTTGTGATTACAGATAGTGCTGAAGGTACTGATGTGACTTATGCATTCGAGACTGCTGAAGAAGTTGCTGAGAAAATTGTTGAGTTGGTTCGTCTATAATAGATTGAATTGATTTAAAAAAGACCCGCCGCAAGGCGGGTTTTTTTATTAGGAAATGAATATATAATTTAAAAAGTGCTTATGTTTTAATCAAAAAAACAAATATTATTTCGTGGTAATCTATTGTAAATAAACAATATAAAATCAAAAGGGTTGTATGAATATTAGGCAAAAACTTATTGATGTTGGTTTTAAAAATGTGGGGTTCTGGAATATTGGGAGCAGTAAGGAATTAATTTATAAGTTAAATTATTCATCTGGTGTAGAAAATATACTGTATGCGTTTATAGAGAATAATGAATTGCTCTATATTGGTAAAACTACACAAAATTTAGATAATAGGTTTAAAGGTTATCTAAAGCCAGGTCGTACCCAAACTACAAATATTCGAAATAATTTTGAATTAACTAGATTGATTAGCATGGGCAAGGTCATTGAAATTTGGTTATTTGAAGATGTTGGATTAATGAAATATGGAGGGTTTAAGCTTAATCTAGCTGCTGGTTTGGAAGATAGTTTGATAAAAGAATTGAAACCTAAGTGGAATGGGAATAGGTTCAAAATCAATGAAATCAATGAAATCAATGAAATCAATGAAATCAATGAAATCAATGAAATCAATGAAATCAATGAAATGCCAATATATAAGTTGACTTTGCATGATACGTATTTTAATTGGAGCTGTATTAACTTTGGAATTTCATATTCTAGCTACTTAGGTACGCATGAAAGTCAAATGGATATTTATGTTGGTGATGGTGCTATTCCGCTAGATATAGCTAAAATAGATCGAAATGCTAATAAAAATGGATCAGTTAGGATAAGGCCATTTAAGGGTAAAAAATTACAATTCTGGTTTAGTGAAAATTGTAAACCGATGGAAGTAGTTAATATTTTAATTGAAGCTCCAAACAAAATAAGAATTAAAAAAGTAGGTTAATATAATTCAATTGTATTAAGATATATCTTAATTAATCTTAAGGTGTATCTTTGCGATGTCAAATTCAGACCTTCTCGACGGTAGCGATAGTCTAGTTAAAACCCGAAAACGTCTGTTTGAAGCAGGGCACATGAAACTATTGGTGCTGCATCTTATTTCCCAAGCGCCTAAGTTTAGTTACGACATCATTAAAGATGTCGGCGCAATCGTTGGCGGCGGTTACAGTCCAAGCACAGGGACAATTTACCCAACGCTGAATTACCTCGAAGAACAGCAATACATACACGCAGAACTGAATGCCGAAGACCGTAAACAATACAGCGTTACGCAGTCAGGCATACAACACCTAGATGCAGAAAAAGCCACAGTAGAGAAAATCCTCTGCCGTTTTGATACCCGCAAGCAAATTCATAACAATGAACAATATGTCGACATTAAACGCGCGATGGAAAACCTAAAAGCATCACTGCGCATCAAAATTCAGCACTGTGAACTGACACCTGAACAGGTGTATGCCATTGCAGAAAAAATCGATCAGGCGGCTGTCGAAATCAGCCGTATGGAGGTGACGCAATGAAACAGCATCAATATGAAATTACGCTCAAACACATTGCTGATGCGCAGGGCAATCCATCGACCTATACCGAAGCTTTGCAGTTTAATGCCTACAACCATGATGACATGTTTAAGGTGCTGGAGCATTTGAGCAAAGCGCAATTGTTAGATGATGAAAAGACCAAAGCCTTTGTCGTAGGTCTGAAACTGTTTGGTGAAACCTTGCTGGAAAATAAAGATCATCCTTTATTTAAAGATTTCATGCCGCATTTTGGTCAGTTTATGAAAACACTGAAACAAACCGTGAAAACTAAAAATGCACAATCAGCAACGATAGAACAAGGTGAAAGCCATGAATAGTCTCCCCAAATTTCATCCGAAGCATCTCACGTGGTTAATGCCTTTGATTCTATCTGGCATTATGAGTGGTTCAATTTCTTGCTTTAATATTTATTTAAAAGTCGGTGCGGTTGAGGGCTTTTTAGGGATTTGGTTAGATGCTTGGAGCCTATCGTGGATGATGGCTTTTCCGCTCATTTTGATCGTGTTGCCATTGGTGCGTAATACGCTAATGAAGTTTGTACGCCTACCAAATGAGCCTGCATCCAAATAAAAGGTACATCTATTTAGTCATGAGTTGAGTGTGACTGCATCGCATCTTGAATGATGGCTGTTAATTCAGTCAGTGATTTGACACCTGCAATACGTTGAATCACTTTCCCGCGATAAAACAGCAAGGTAGAGGGTAGTCCATAAACGTTATAACGCAATGTCAGTATCGGTGAGGAATCAATATTCACTTTGCCAAATTTAAGCCGTGTATGCTGCGCTGACATTTGACTTGCGCACTGCTCAAATACTGGGAAGTTCTGTACACAGGGCGCGCACCAGTCTGCATAGAAGCGAATCACGGCAAAACCATCAAACCATTCATAGTCACTGGCGTTATCTTCATTGTATTCAACGATCTGAGACATGCTTGGCCTATTATTCATTTACGAAATACACTACAAATTATACATAAGTCCATGTTTATTCATTCTGCGCCATTTCTATGTTCAAATAGTGCAGAGATAGATGAATATTCAATAATTGAAAAGGGAAAACAATGTCACAGCAAAGCATGCAACAGGTCATTATTACTGAGCCGGGTGGTGTCGATAAACTGGCCTATGAAAGCGTTGCCATCCCAGAAGCGAAAGCAGATGAAGTGTTGGTTAAAGTGCATGCCTTTGGCATCAACCGTCCAGACATCTTGCAGCGTCAAGGTTTATACCCAATGCCGAAAGGCGTAACGCCAGTACCGGGTTTAGAGGTTGCAGGCGAAGTAGTTGCTGTCGGTGCGGATGTTACTTTGTTTAAGGTGGGCGATAAGGTTTGCGGTTTAACCAATGGTGGCGGTTATGCAGAATATTGCGTGGTGCCTGAAAGCCAAACCATTGCGATTCCTGAAGGCGTCAGCTTTACTCAAGCTGCAGCGATTCCTGAAACATTCTTTACCGTTTGGGCGAATGTATTCCAAATGGGCAAAGCCAAAGCAGGTGAAACGGTGCTGATTCATGGTGGAACCAGTGGTATTGGAACTACGGCAATCATGCTGTGTAATGCGTTGGGCATGAAAACCTTTGCAACAGTCGGTTCAGATGAAAAAGTGGCAGCGATCTCTGATATCACGCATGCGATTAACTACAAGACTCAAGACTTTGAGCAAGTGATTAATGAAGCGACCAATGAGCAAGGTGTAGATGTCATTTTAGATATTGTTGGCGCACCGTATTTGGCGCAGAACCTCAATCTATTACGTCGTGATGGTCGTTTGGTCTATATCGCATTTTTAGGTGGTGCAAAGGCCAAAGAGGTGAAACTGGGTCAAATCATGATGAAGCGTTTGACCATTACAGGCTCAACCATGCGTGCGCGTAATACTGAAGAAAAGGCAGAGATTGCCAAAGGCATTCAGGAAAATGTTGTTCCGTTATGGTCTAAAGGTGAATGCCTGCCAATGATTTACAAAACATTTAAGTTTGATCAAATTCAAGAGGCGCATGCAGCCATGGATACAGGCGAACATGTGGGTAAGATTGTGGTTGAAGTGATCTAAAGTCTAAACTTTAAAACGCGATGTATTTGTAGGGTGTTTTAAAATAATAAAAGAGGGCATTGTCCCTCTTTTTTATTGTCTTACTAAATTTTAGGCATAAAAAAACCAGCTTATCGCTGGGTTCTTTATTACACCATCTTCAGTAGTAGAAGAATGGTGCCCGAGGCCAGACTCGAACTGGCACGCTTTGTGGGCGGGGGATTTTAAATCCCCTGTGTCTACCGATTTCACCACTCGGGCTTAACAAGATTGGAGGCGGAGGTCGGAATCGAACCGGCGTACACGGAGTTGCAGTCCGCTGCATGACCACTCTGCCACCCCGCCATGTCTTGTTGATGCGTATATTAGCAAGCTCTGAAAAAAAAACAATAGCAGATTCATCTGTATGAGCATAAAAGCAGCATACAAGGTAAAAAATTTAAAATAATCATGTATTATGTGCAAAATTGATTCATATCATCACTTGGAGAAGTGCCGTGGCATTAGTTTTAGATGGTCGTGCATTGGCGAAGAAAATTGAAGCTGACTTGTTGACTCGCGTAGAAGCGCTAAAAGAGAAAACTGGTCGTACCCCAATTCTTGCGACTATTTTGGTAGGTGACGATGGTGCATCTGCAACTTATGTACGTATGAAAGGGAATGCTTGCCGCCGTGTTGGTATGGATTCATTAAAAGTTGAGCTTCCTAAAGAAACCACAACTGAGCAATTGCTTGCTGAAATTGAAAAATTGAATGCAAATCCAGATGTTCACGGTATTTTGTTACAACACCCCGTACCTGCTCAAATTGATGAGCGTGCTTGTTTCGATGCGATCTCTCTTGAAAAAGACGTGGATGGCGTGACCTGCTTAGGTTTCGGCCGTATGGCAATGGGTGAAGCAGCATATGGTTCTGCGACTCCTGCAGGCATCATGACCATTTTAAAAGAAAACAACATTGAAATCGCAGGGAAACATGCGGTTGTTGTGGGTCGTTCTGCAATTTTGGGTAAACCAATGTCTGCGATGCTACTTGAAGCGAATGCAACAGTGACCACTTGCCACTCACGTACTCAAAACTTAGCTGACTTTGTTAAGCAAGCTGACATTATTGTGGGTGCGGTAGGTAAAGCTGAATTGATTCAAAAAGATTGGATCAAACCAGGTGCAGTGGTTGTTGATGCTGGCTTTCATCCACGTGATGGCGGCGGTGTAGGTGATATCCAATTGGTGGGTATTGAAGAAGTTGCTTCTGCTTATACACCTGTTCCGGGTGGTGTAGGCCCAATGACCATTACAACGTTGATTCGTCAAACTGTTGAAGCTGCTGAAAAAGCGTTGGGTTAATCTTTTAATAAAAAGATCTTAAAGTCACAACGGAGTCTTACCGTTGTGACTTATAAATGTAAGAAGCTCGTATGTTACTTTTGTTTCGGCAAAAGTAACCAAAACCATTTGTCATCTGCTGAACTCGACATAATCAGCCTTTTGATTAATGGTGTCGCAGAAACAGTGTTCATTCGATTAAGGTCTGTCTCGCACAGCAGCAGATGACGATGTCGCGTATCTGATACGTTTATAAATTCAAATAAAATCATCTCCAAGGCTTAATATGAGCTGTACTTTCCAATTTCCCAAAGCCCCTGAACATTTACTGAAAGCACTGCATGAAGTCATTCCGCATTGTGAATTGCATGCTCAACAGTTGCCTGAAACACCTATTTCTCTATGGTTGATTCCACCGGTATTTCCAACCGATAAATTGGATGATGAAGTCATTCGTCGTATATGGAATGATACGCCGTATTGGATTTTCTGCTGGGCTTCAGGGCTTGCTATGGCGCAGTGGCTATTGGCTGAGCCGCATCATGTCAAAGATAAAGTGGTATTGGACTTTGGTGCAGGTTCAGGCGTGGTGGCGATTGCAGCAAAAATGGCAGGGGCGAAACGCGTGATCTGCTGTGACATCGACCAAGTGAGCCTAGATGCCTGCCGTGCCAATGCAGAGTTGAATAATGTCGAACTTGAATATTTGGACGATCTGTATAAAGCCGAACAAGTCGATATTTTATTGGCTGCCGATGTGCTGTATGACCAATGCAACCGTTTCTTTTTGGATGAATTTTTAAAGTTTGCTCCAGAAGTGTGGGTGGCAGACAGTCGTGTGAAAAACTTTAGTCATCCTAAATATGAAAAACTCGATGAACGTAGCGCAACAACATGGCCTGATTTGGATGAATCACCTGAGTTTCGAAATGTGAGTTTTTATAAAACCCTATAAATATTGAACCCATAAAAAAAGACGCTCAAAGCGTCTTTTTTTTGTCTTTTGAACAGCAAATTTGATTAAGAACAGGTATAGCGAACCACACGTAAGGTTGCAGGGCGAGCATCGAGTGCATTACGCGCGCCTAAGTTTTCAGAGTTACGAAGGTCTGGGGTATTTGACAGACCGAAGTTCGCACGTGTATTACCAATTTGACGGCCGTACTGGGTATTTTCCAAAGCAGGATTTGCAATTTCGTTCACGCTTAAGATTTGTAATTTATAGGTCTTTTGCGTATTTAATACTTTTTGGCAAGCACGTTGTAATTTATTGGCATCCAGTTGTTGGTTTTGGCGACCCGCTAAAGTATATGCAAGTGTTGCGCTATCTGCAGATTTGGACTCTATTTGAAAACCCGTTTGACCATTAAAAGCACGTGGAGTGCTTTGGCAAGCAGCCATCGACATTGCAACAATACTCAAACTTAAAACTTTGTAAATATTTTTCATCATTCATTCGCCGTGTGTATTTGTATGTTCAGTATGCCATAGTCCGTCTGTCGACTCGATGGCGAAAACAAAGAAAGCCAAAGAAGTTTGATTAAATCTTTGATGCAGCCGAAACGATGAGTAGATGGAAATGGAGATAAAAAAAGCTCATCAAAATAGGCTTTGATGAGCTTAAGTGGAATAGCAGGGCTGAGCGAATTAATCGTCAGTGATCATGCTATGTTTTTTAGTATCTTTCATGAAGACATAGGTAATTAAAGATAAACCAATCATGAATGTAATGTAGTAGAAGAAGTAGTTTTCATGGCCTGCATTTTTGAAGCTCAAAGCTACAAGTTCTGCGGTACCACCAAAGAGTGTATTTGCAATGGCATAAGGCAATGCAACACCTAGGGCACGGATGTGTGCAGGGAACAACTCTGCTTTTACTACGGCATTAATCGCAGTATAACCAGTGACAATCACCATACCACTCATGCAAAGCATAAATGCTGTGGTTGGGCTAGTCGTAGAACCGATACCGTTGAAAATTGGAATGGTGAAGAGTACACCAAGCACACCAAAGGCGATCATGATTGGCTTACGACCAATTTTGTCTGAAAGCGCACCGACAGCAGGTTGTAAAAGCATAAAGATGAAAATCGCAGCCGTGGTAATTTCAGTTGCTGTGGTTTTCTCAAAGCCAGACGTGTTGACCAAATATTTTTGCAAATAAGTGGTAAAGGTGTTGAACGCTAAAGTACCACCGGCAGTTAACATGATCACAGTGAAGGCTTGTTTAGGATATTTGGTAAATAACGCTAAAGCCCCTGATTTTGGACCACCATTTTTAGCTTGTTCTTGAGCTTCTTTAGAGGATTGAGTTTCAACTAAACCGCGACGAATCCAGAACACCACAATAGCGAGTAATGCACCGATGAAGAACGGAACACGCCAGCCCCATTCAGTTAAAGCTTGTTCTGAGAAATTGCGTTGTAAGATAATTAAAACGCAAAGTGCCAATAGCTGACCTGAAATCAGTGTGACATATTGGAAACTTGAGAAGAAACCACGATGGTTTTTACCTGCCATTTCAGTCAAATAGGTGGCACTAGAACCATATTCACCACCAACACTTAAGCCTTGGAGTAAACGCGCTAAAAGTAGAATAGCGGGTGCGAGCATCCCTACAGAATCGTAGGTTGGTGCACATGCGATCATCAGTGAGCCGACACACATCAACGATACAGACAGCGTTAAACCTGCTTTACGACCTTTACGGTCAGCATAAATACCCATGACCCATGCGCCGATTGGACGCATTAAGAAACCGAGTGCAAAGACTGCAGCCGCTTGTAAGAGTTTTACAGTATTGTCACCATCAGGGAAAAATTGCGGTGCAAAGTAAAGGGTAAAGGCAGCGTAGACATACCAGTCGTACCATTCAACGAGGTTGCCGGCAGATCCGCCGAGGATAGATTTGACACGAGTTTTTCTATCCAATTGTTCAGGAACAACTGGCTCAGATGAGTTTGACACATCATTCTCCAAGGAATGAATGCAAAACATATCCATTTAAACTCTTTGGGAAAAGTTTAAATCAATATATTTTGTCGAAATGGGAGATGGAACTATATTTATTTAATTTATACTCCTGTTGTCGCAGAAAATCATGCGACTTTAGTCTATAAAATGCGATATTTTTGACCAGATACATTTTTCACGACTAAATGAAAAAAACAAAGCCTCATAGACTGAGGCTTTGATGGGGAAAACATGCTGTTTTTGATCAGATTGATCAATAACTCATCTTCAAATAACCCTGATCAATGCTCCTGAATTTTGGAATGGTGTTTGGTGTCTTTCATAAAGACGTAGACCAATAACGAAATAAAAATCATGATGGTCACATAGATAAAGAACCATGACTCGTGACCAGCTTCTTTAAAACTCAGCGCGAAGAATTCTGCCGTACCACCAAAGATGGTATTTGCAAGAGCATAAGGCAGTGCAACACCCAATGCGCGAATATGCGCAGGGAACATTTCTGCTTTTACAACCGCATTGATCGAGGTGTATCCCGTGACAATCACTAGACCTGCGAGACAGAGCCAAAATGCAGTCCAATAATCTTGAGTTTGTCCTAATGCACTAAATAGAACATAGGTGAACAGCACCCCTAAGATCCCAAAAGCGATCATTAAAGGCTTACGACCAATTTTATCGGATAGACCACCTGCTAGTGGTTGTAAGCACATAAAAATAAACAGTGCTAAAGTGGTGATTTGCGTGGCCTCAGGTTTACTAAAGCCAGAGGTATTGACCAGATATTTTTGCAAATAGGTGGTGTAGGTATAAAAAGCCAATGTACCCCCAGCTGTTAAAAATAACACCGTGAATGCTTCTTTCGGATAATGCTTAAATAGAGAAAATAAGCCTGATTCAGGCTGGTCCTTTTGCTCTTGTGCATTTTTGAAGGACTGGGTTTCTAGTAGGCCACGTCGAATACGGAAAACCACTACCGCTAAACACGCACCGATAAAGAACGGAATACGCCAGCCCCAATCATGCAATTGTTCTTCTGTCAGCAACCATTGCAAAATAAGTAGTACGCACAGTGCAGTCAACTGACCTGCAATCAGTGTCACATATTGAAAGCTTGAAAAAAACCACGACGGTCACGGTCAGCCATTTCACTGAGGTAGGTCGCACTAGCGCCATATTCACCGCCGACACTTAAACCTTGAATTAGTCGTGCAACCACAAGAATAATCGGCGCCAAAATACCAATTTGGTCATGCGTTGGAGAAATGGCAATCATCAATGAGCCGATACACATGAGTGTGACGGAGAGGGTTAAACCTGACTTTCGACCTTTTTTGTCTGAATAGATCCCCATAATCCATGCACCAATGGGTCGCATGAGGAAACCGACTGCAAAGATGGCCGCAGCTTGGAGAAGCTGTGCAGTCTGGCTACCTTGAGGGAAAAAAGCATGGGCGAAATAGAGGGTGAATGCTGCATAGACATACCAATCGTACCATTCAACAAGATTACCGGCTGAACCACCGAGAATGGATTTCACTCGGGTCTTTGTATCTAAATTTGATTGAGTAACAATTTCTTCCGTCATTTTAAAATCCATCTTTTTTTATTATGTGAAAATATCTTATGCGTATCGAAAAGCATGAAATGTAAACTAAAAAAGAGGTTTTGTTTAAAAAGTGTACAAATCAACAACTTGTCATGAATTTTGCTTTGAATAATGGTTTGGGCCTTAAAATGATTGATTTCATACTTGAGCCAGCAGGCTTTTAAACGTACATTTAAAATATAACTTCTCATTTAATGAGGAATACAAAAACTCAGCGTAAGGATATCGTGACCAAAATAGGTATCTTGATCAAAAAATCATGATCAATGAGAAAAATAATAAAGCAAAGAAAACGAAGCATTGTTGAATAAAAAGATAGAGTGGGAGGGAGCGATGAATACAGAACAACAATCAATATATGACATGGTGGTCATTGGTGGTGGAATTAATGGTGTTGGTATTGCCTGTGATGCTGCGGGGCGGGGTTTAAGTGTTTTGCTCTGTGAAAAAGACGATCTCGCGAGCCATACTTCATCTGCAAGTAGCAAATTAATTCATGGTGGTCTGCGCTATTTAGAACATAAAGAATTTCGTTTGGTACGTGAAGCACTCGCAGAACGCGAAGTTCTCCTTAAAAAAGCCCCTCATATTATTCGACCGATGCGTTTTATCATGCCACATGAACCGCACTTACGTCCGGCTTGGCTGATTCGTACTGGATTATTCTTTTATGATTATTTGGGTAAACGTGAACAGCTTGCAGGTTCAAATGGAATTGAATTTGATGTGGAAGCTAGTCCTTTAGCATCCAAATTTACCCGAGGGTTCGAATATTCCGATTGTGCAGTAGATGACGCACGCTTAGTTGTACTCAATGCAATACAAGCACGAGAACATGGTGCACAGATTCTGACTCGAACAGAATGTTTAAATGCATATAGTAAAGCTGGAATTTGGCAGGTATGTCTAAAAAATGCCAAGGGATTGCAAAATGTGCAGGCTAAAGTCTTGGTGAATGCGGCAGGTCCTTGGGTCGCTGACTTTATAAAACAGGGGTTAAAGCAAGAGTCACCTTATGGTATACGGCTGATACAAGGTAGTCATATCATTGTTCCAAAACTTTTTGAGGGTGATAAAGCTTTTATTATGCAAAATGATGATCATCGCATTGTCTTTGCGATCCCTTATTTAGAACAATTTACACTGATCGGCACGACAGATCGTGAATATCACGCAGACCCAAATCGAGTAAAGATAAGCCAAGAAGAAATCGATTACTTGCTTGATGTGTCAAATGATCACTTTAAAACTCAATTGACGCAAACGGACATCATTTCAACTTATTCAGGTGTGCGCCCGCTGTGTGATGATGAGTCAGATAATCCAGCTGCAGTCACGCGAGATTACACCTTGGCACTGACGGATGTAGAAGGGGCTGCATTACTTTCAATCTTTGGTGGCAAGCTCACTACTTACCGAAAACTTGCAGAAGCGGCATTAGATCAGCTTAAAACGGTTTTTCATCATCGATCCAAACCGTGGACAGCTGATGCAACATTGCCCGGAGCGGAAAATTTAGAATCCATAGAGCAGTTGATGGTTGAAATCCAACAAAAAGTGCGAGGTGTTTCGAGTAGCCTGGCCAGTCGTTGGGCACATGCTTATGGAACACGTGTTTGGGCTTTACTGAATCATTTAACTTCGATTGATGAATTGGGTCAAAACTTTGGACATGGTTTGTATGCTCAAGAAGTGGATTATTTAGTTGAGCAGGAGTGGGCGAGAAGTTCTGAAGATATTTTGCAAAGACGGACAAAGTTATATTTGCAATTCAGTGCAGCTGAAGTTGATGTTTTGGATGAATACTTAATGGCAATACGAATAAAGCAAAAAGCTCAAGATGTGGCTTAGTTGATATAAAAAAAGACCGCGCAAGGCGGTCTTTTAAATCTTCCTTAATCCCTCTTTTAAAAGAGGGAAATTAAAGGCGGATTAAGCAGATTTTTTTACAGCTTCTAAAAGCTCGTCTTGACGTGCTTTAAGTGCTTTAGGTAAGCGATCACCAAGTTTGTTGAACAATTCAGTGTGGCTTTCAAGTTCTTTGATCCACTGTTCTTTGTCTTGTGAAGTTACAAGATCAAATTGTTCTTTAGTGAAGTCTGAACCAGTCCAGTTCAATTGTTCGTAAGTCGGTACGCGGCCAATTGGAGTTTCAACAGCAGTTGCACGACCTTCACAACGGTCAATGATCCACTCAAGAACACGCATGTTTTGACCGAAACCAGGCCATACAAAGTTGCCTTCAGCATCACGACGGAACCAGTTCACGTTGTAGATACCAGGAAGTTTGTTGCCAGCAGCTTCTGCTTTAGCAGCAACTTGTTCACCAAGTTCTAACCAGTGAGAGAAGTAGTCAGCCATGTTGTAACCCGCAAATGGAAGCATTGCGAATGGGTCACGACGAACGATACCTTGTTGACCAACAGCAGCAGCAGTTGTTTCGGAGCCCATAGTTGCAGCTTTGTAAACACCGTCAACCCAGTCAAATGCTTCTGAAATTAGAGGCACTGTGTCTGCACGACGACCACCGAAGATGAACGCAGAAATCGGAACACCTGCTGGATTTTCCCAGTCAGCATCAATAGAAGGACATTGACCCGCTGAAACAGTGAAACGAGCATTTGGATGCGCAGCTTTTTCACCAGCAACGTGTGGCTGACCTTTCCAGTTAGTTAGATTAGCAGGTACTTCTTTAGAAAGACCTTCCCACCATACTTCACCGTTGTCAGTTACAGCAACGTTTGTATAGATCACGTCTTTATGAAGAGTTGCCATACAGTTCGGGTTAGTCTTGGTATTTGTACCAGGTGCTACACCGAAGAAACCAGCTTCAGGGTTGATTGCATATAAGCGACCGTCTTCACCTGGTTTGATCCAAGCAATATCGTCACCTACAGTTTCAATTTTCCAACCTTCATAACCAGCTGGTGGAATCAACATTGCAAAGTTTGTTTTACCACAAGCAGATGGGAATGCAGCTGCGATGTAGTGTTTTTCGCCTTGTGGATTAGTCACACCAAGGATGAGCATGTGTTCAGCTAACCAACCTTGTTGACGACCCATAGAAGATGCAATACGTAAAGCTAGGCATTTTTTACCCAACAATGCGTTACCGCCGTAACCAGAACCGTAAGACCAGATTTCACGAGTTTCTGGGTAATGAACGATGTATTTTTCAGGGTTGCAAGGCCAAGCAACGTCTTTTTGACCTTCTTCAAGCGGAGCACCAACAGTGTGTACGCAAGGAATGAAGTCACCGTCAGTACCAAGTACGTCATAAACAGCTTTACCCATACGAGCCATTTTAGACATGCTTACAGCAACGTAAGGAGAATCAGTAAGTTCGATACCGATGTGAGCAATATGAGAACCTAAAGGACCCATAGAGAAAGGAACTACGTACAAAGTACGGCCTTTCATTGAACCGTCAAATAAACCATTCAGACGAGCACGCATTTCAGCTGGAGCTTCCCAGTTGTTTGTTGCGCCTGCATCTTCTTGTTTTTCAGAACAGATGTAAGTACGACCTTCAACACGAGCAACGTCAGAAGGATCAGAATTAGCAAGGTAAGAACCAGGATGTTTTTCTTGGTTAAGTTCTTGCATAGTGCCGTTAGCGATCATCAAGTCGATATAACGTTGATATTCTTCTGCGCTACCGTCACACCATTCGATTTTTGCTGGTTTGGTTAATTTGGCAATTTCTTCCACCCAAGCAATTAGCTTAGGGTGACGAACGAATTCTGGTGCGTTCACTTGGGTCATGGTGAGGCCTATCTCAAAAATGTACTAACCGTACAAAGTATAATCTGCATCATGGATTACATCATGCAGATAAAAGATGAAAAAAAGTGGCTGTATTAAAGCATAAAATCATAAAAAAAATAAGACTAAAGAAGTGGTAGATTTTTTTTGGTAGTTAATGCTATCTATATTAAATATAGATAAAATACAATAACTTAACATATTGTGTGGTGAATTTTCACTTTATTTATTAACGTGATGGACAATATTTTATATAGTTATTTTTAATAAAAACAAAAAGTTGCATGTAATTGATATTTGAGAATTATTATTGATTAAATAAATGGTGGTAATTCGATTTTTACATAAAGGCGCTATTATTTGCTGTTAAATTCGACAAAATACAATACTAAGCGGCCAAGATGTATAAAAAGTGATTAAACAAGCCAAGCCTTTATCTATTATCTATAATAAAAAATCAGGATTTCATGCTGCAAACAAAGATGAAGTCTACGAGGAACTTGTGCGGATATTATCCGATCATAATTTCGAAATACAGTCATTTGAGCTTGGGCAGGAAGCCAGTTTTGATACTTTAATGAGCAAGGTATTTGCACGCCATAAAGACCCTGATAATTTGGGTGTTGTGGTTGCTGCAGGTGGTGATGGAACCTTAAATGCTGTTGCTCATCAGTTGATGCATACCGATATTCCTATGGGGGTCTTACCTTTGGGCACATTTAATTATGTGGCGCGGGTACTCAATATTCCTCTCGATTTAATTCAAGCGGCACAGGTGATTGCGACAGGCAATAATCGAAAGGTGCACGTGGCGCAAATCAATGAACATATCTATTTAAACAATGCCAGTTTGGGCTTGTATCCTTTATTTATACAAAAAAGAGAATTTTATAATCAAAAGTTTGGGCGTTTCCCATTGCATGCTTATACCTCAGGTTTGGATGTGCTGATTCGAGATCGTAAAGAGCTGAAATTGGAAATCGAAGTGGATCATCATATTTATCCAGTCAAAACGCCCTTGATCTTTTTTGGCAATAATCAATTGCAATTGGCCGATTTAAACTTGCAAATTGCTAAGGATGCAGAGGCAGGTAAAGTTGCAGGTGTGGTGGTCGCAAAAAGTGATAAGAAAACGTTATTTAAAATTTTATGGCAGTTAATCCGTGGCAATATCGACAATGCACCAGATGTGTATAGTTTCGCCGCTGATGAAGTCACCATACATACCCAACGAAAAAAAATGACCGTTGCTGTGGATGGTGAGATTGTAGAAATGAAACCGCCGCTTAAAATTCGAGTGCAAAAACAAGCCTTAAAGATACGGGTGCCACATGATACTGCATCTGTCTGATCTGCATTTTGGCACTGAAAAGCTAGAGTGTATGCGCGCTATTCAACAATTTTGTCACGAACAGCGTATCGAGGCCGTGGTTGCGAGTGGGGACTTAACCCAACGTGCGCGCTATCGTCAGTTTTATGTATGTAAGCAATTTTTAGAAAGCTTAAAGCTGCCTTATATCGTTGTGCCGGGGAATCATGATATTCCGCTATATCATTTATGGAACCGTGTTTTTAGTCCTTTTGCACGTTATCAACTTTTTTTTGGTGCCATGGAAAATGTACTGGAAACCGAGCATTTTTATTTAATTGGGATCAATAGTATTCGCCGTCGTTACCATACGCGAGGGCATGTATCGCTGGAGCAAATACATCATGTCGATGAATTACTTAAACATGCGCCGCCCAATAAAGTAAAATTAATCATAGCGCATCAACCTTTTTATACGCCGCCCAATGACCCGCATGGTGTGAAAGATTGTCCTGTTCAAGGGCGTTTGGCACTCGAACAGTGGAGTCAACACGGTTTAAATGGTTTATTGCATGGACATTTACATGTTCCAGCCAGCTATGACCTCAATCAGATTTATGCTTTAGGTGCTGCGCATCCAGTTTGGGATATTCATGCTGGAACTGCAACGTCATATCGCCTACACGAGAACCTTGCCAACAGTTTTAATGTCATTGATGAGCAGATGAATGTGCAGCATTATTTTTATAATTCAAAGTTAAAAATATTCGAAGAAAATCTTAGTACTCATATTTTGGATGAGCTTTAATCCTTTAAATTTAAATTTTGAAGAAAAAAAATACAAAAAAATGAAAAAAATTAAATTTTGCCCTTGAAGGGTTTTTTTCCATCCCCACAAAAGTGTCATCTAAATTATTTTTTGTCGATGGCTTACGGAAATCAAAATGTCATCGTCTTTTATCTAGTAAATAGACTTAGTCTGGAGTTAACTATGAGCAATATTCGTCCTTTGCATGACAACGTTGTGATTCGCCGTGTTGAAAAGGAAACTAAAACTGCTGGTGGTCTTATTTTAAGTACTTCAGCAGCTGAACAACCTGCTCAAGGTGAAATCATTGCAGTAGGCAATGGCAAAGTAACTGACAATGGCGTACGTGCATTAGACGTTAAAGTTGGTGACAACGTATTGTTTGGCACTTATGCCGGTACAAAAGTAAAAGTAGCAGGCGAAGAGCTTCTTATTATGAAAGAGTCTGACATCTTAGCGGTACTTGAAGCTTAAGTTTCGTACACGCATTTAGACCCTTTTATTCATCATAAATTGTTAAAAATTTTAAAAAGATTCGGAGTTAGACATGTCAGCTAAAGACGTAAAATTTGGTGATTCAGCGCGTTCAAAAATGATCGCGGGTGTAAATGTACTTGCAGATGCTGTAAAAGTGACTTTAGGTCCTAAAGGCCGTAACGTTGTCATCGACCGTTCTTTCGGTGCACCGCACATCACTAAAGATGGTGTTTCTGTTGCTAAAGAAATCACGTTAAAAGACAAGTTTGAAAACATGGGCGCTCAGCTAGTTCGTGAAGTGTCTTCAAAAACCAACGACATCGCGGGTGACGGTACAACAACTGCAACTGTTCTTGCACAAGCAATCCTTAATGAAGGGATTAAATCAGTAACTGCGGGTATGAACCCAATGGATCTTAAACGCGGTATCGACATCGCGGTTAAAGCTGTAGTTGCTGAAATTAAAGCGACTGCAAAACCTGCATCTGACTCTAAAGCGATTGAACAAGTAGGTTCTATTTCTGCGAACTCTGACACCACTGTTGGTAAACTTATTGCTCAAGCAATGGAAAAAGTTGGTAAAGAAGGTGTAATTACTGTTGAAGAAGGTTCAGGCTTTGAAGATTCTCTAGATGTTGTAGAGGGTATGCAGTTTGACCGTGGTTACATCAGCCCGTACTTTGCAAACAAGCAAGATACACTAACAGCTGAACTTGAAAACCCATACATTCTTCTTGTTGATAAAAAAATCAGCAACATTCGTGAATTAATTGCTGTACTTGAAGCTGTTGCTAAAACAGGTAAACCGCTTCTTATTATCGCTGAAGATGTTGAAGGCGAAGCGTTGGCTACACTTGTAGTGAACAATATGCGCGGCATTATTAAAGTTTGTGCGGTTAAAGCACCTGGCTTTGGTGACCGTCGTAAAGCAATGCTTCAAGACATCGCGATTTTAACTGGCGCGACTGTAGTTTCTGAAGAGGTTGGTATGTCTTTAGACCAAACTACACTTGAGCACTTAGGTACAGCGCATAAAGTTACTGTTTCTAAAGAAAACACAGTAATTGTTGATGGTGCAGGTGTTGCAGAGCAAATTGCTGAACGTGTAACTCAAATTCGTGCTCAAATTGAAGAATCAACTTCAGAATACGACAAAGAAAAACTTCAAGAACGCGTTGCTAAATTGGCAGGCGGTGTTGCTGTAATCAAAATCGGCGCTGCAACTGAAGTTGAAATGAAAGAGAAGAAAGATCGCGTTGACGATGCACTTCATGCAACTCGTGCTGCAGTTGAAGAAGGTGTTGTAGCAGGTGGTGGTGTTGCACTTGTACGTGCTGCAAAAGCACTTGAAGGTGTGTCTGGTGCTAACGATGACCAAAATGTAGGTATTAACATTTTACGTCGTGCAATTGAAGCGCCACTTCGTCAAATCGTTGCAAACTCTGGTGATGAGCCATCAGTTGTAATCAATGCAGTGAAAAACGGTGAAGGTAACTTCGGTTATAACGCTGCGACTTCAGAGTATGGCGATATGTTAGAAATGGGTATTCTCGACCCTGCGAAAGTAACACGTTCTGCGCTTGAGCATGCTGCATCTGTTGCGGGCTTAATGCTTACAACTGAATGTATGATTACTGAAATTCCAGAAGACAAGCCAGCAATGCCAGATATGGGTGGCATGGGTGGTATGGGCGGTATGATGTAAACCTCAGCGTACCCAAACTTCAAAAACCTCGTATCGTCAGATACGGGGTTTTTTTATGGCGCAGTTTTTGTAATGTAGAGATTGCACACATGAAAAGACAAAATCACCTAGCTATTTTTTATTTACGTATTAAATGTGTGATATGTATCTAAACTACTTTTTTTTGTGAATAAAACTTATTATTCTTGTTTAGAACAATAATAAAAACAAATGATTAAATAAATGTAATGCAGGCTGGAGTAGGCATAAAGGGGATAAAAATGGATAACCGAGAACACGAAATTATAGGCAGTATTTATGATGCCGCTGTAGATGTGAATTTATGGCCGCAAGTAATTGAAAAAATTGTTCAATATACAGACAGTAAAACCGCCATTTTTACTGCCTTAGATCAATTTAGTCCAAGTTACGATTTTTTATTTAGTCACAATATTCCAGATGAAGCTTTGCATGCCTATCGTGATGAGCGGATTCGCGTGATTGACATGCAGTTACACCGAGTATTGTGGGAAAATTTAGGTGTGGGGCAAGTAGCGAGCTCGGATTTATCGCATTATGGGGAAAACCCTGAAAGTGATGAATATATCTTTTATGAGCGCTGTTTGAATCCGACGGGAATTAGTTATATCTCGGCTGTTTTGCTCGATCAGGGTTCACATCGCTGGGCGGTTTTGGGGCTACACCGTGCGCCAGATGTAGCGCCGTATCAACAAAAAGAGTTGGATTTTTTAAAGCATTTGGGTGTGCATTTACGCCGTGCTTTACAAATCCATCGTCAGTTTAGTTTGGTTAAACAAGAAAATTTAAGTTTGTATAGCGTGCTCGATCATTTAAAAACAGGTGTAATTTTGCTTGATCATCAGCTGAGTTTGACTTATTCAAACCCTTTAGCTCAAAGCATGCTGGAACACGATTCATGTTTAGATTTGGATTTGTATAATCGATTAAAAACCCATGCTTATGATCAAAGTCGTTTAGATCAACTATTACATTCAGCGTTGTTGGGACAGTCGGCATTAAACGCAGATGTAGGCGGTGTATTGTCTTTGTCAGATGCGAAAGGACAACAATTAATGCTGACTATCGTACCTTGTTCTAAATTAAAAAATATGCAGCATCAAAATGCAGGACAACATCAAATTGCGGTATTTCTGACCGATAAACATCAGCACTATGCCTTGTCTAAAGCCTATTTGCAGCAAGCTTATCAATTATCTAAACGTGAGTTTGAGTTGTGTGAGTTGTTGTTGAATGGTTATAAGTTAGAAGAAATTGCGGAACATTGCGGGATTACCCTCAGTTCGGTGCGCACTTATTTTAAAAATATTTATGAAAAAACCCAATGCAACTCGCAAATTGAACTTATGCATTTATTAATGGGTTGTACCATTCATTTTGAGCATATTGGTTAAAGCTGCCTAAGTTTGGCTTAGGCAGCTTTTGAATATGTTTAGTTACTACGTTGTAGGGTAACAGAGTCTTCGCCTTGCGGATGCAAGGTTAGGCTTGTTCCTGAGATGCTGTAAGTTGCATTCACTTTACTGCCATCCCAAGAGTCTTGTAAGCCACCGCAATCGTTGGTGTCATATAACACTTCTGTTGCGGCAAGTGTATTGGCTGTCATTGAATATTTGCCATATTCAATACCTGGGTTAGCGCAATCATCATCGCCTTCAGTGTCTAACAAGAAATAGAATCCTGTGTCAAAGAAAGCAAATAAATGAGTTTGATTAAATTGCCAAGTGCCGACTAAACCTGATGATTGTTTGACTTTAGTTAAAATATAGGTGCTATTACTTCCTACATCAGTCAGCACTAAATCTGTACCGTTATAACTTAGGCGGTAATGACCATCATTGTCTGGATGTGAAAGCCCGTAGTCTCCATTAGTATCTACTGAGATCACAGGGCTCAGCGCTGAAGTTAAAGCATTCCAATTTAGTCGTCCTGTTTCGATACCAGACTTCCCTGTTTCATCAGCTACATCTGCTTCACCTAGCGCATAACGTCCGTCTGGTAAAATATGTAATATAACAGCAGTGCTTTCAGTACGCCCAATTTCCCAAGTGCCTGCAATATCTTTATAGAAAGTGGCTTGGAAGTTTTCTGCAGCTTTTTCAGGTGTCACGATTCGATCTAGTGGGATATCGGTTTTAGGGATCACTTCATTGACAAACGTAGTTGAAAACTCTGCGGGTGTTTGCTCGAAATTCATATTCACAGCGGTTAAGGCTGTTTGAGTGTCTGCAGTAATTTCAATTCCATTGCTATGGTCGCCATCGCTATCTAAAGATTGTAAAAATACCATTAAGTTGGTACGGGCATTTTCACTTTCAGCCAAATTTAGTGGGGTAATACGTGCTTTAGCTTCAATGGCTTCACCAAGTTGCACATCACCAATAAAGAAGCGAACAGTATCACCCTCAGCATATTCAAACTCACCTTTATCATTGGTGATACCTTCAATACTTTCACCTGAACTCGAAGCTCTGAGATATTTAACCCCAGTTACAGGGCCATCGGTCAGTACACCAATCTGTGTTGCTGAACTCGGTGGCGGATTCTGATTGCTACCAGAATCATTGTCTGACCCGCCACATGCACTGAGTAAACCTGCTAAGGCTAAGCAAATTAACGTTTTTTTCATCATGAATTCCTTGTCATCCAAATTGTTATGTCAGAAGTATAGAAATAAGATGAATCTAGGAGCTATCCCAAAATTGGGAGGGCAAATACAAAAATCTGTGAGAAAAAATGAAGAAAAAACAATATTTTTGTGAAAAAGTATAATTTTTTGATTTTCAGTCACGGAAGATCCACTCGCCTATGTTAATTTGAAGAAAAATATTGCGTGTTTAAGCCCAATCGCCACCAGAAAGTGATCTTGTTCTATGCTGTCAAAATTTTTTATTGAACGTCCAATTTTTGCAGGTGTGCTCGCTATTATGGTGATGGCCGTACTTCACTTAGCGCTGCAATTGGTGTTGCTGGTGGTAGCGAAGTTGGTGGTCGTGTAGGTCTTTCTTATGTATTTGGCGGAAAATAATTAACCCGTTGATACATTTGGATTAAACAAAAAATCCTATTTAGAGTAAAACACTAATCAAGCTTTTTGGTGAGTTTAAGATTTACTTCAGGCATTTCTAGTTTTTCACCTTTATCACCACGAAGCTCAATAAAGTTTTCACCTACAAAGTAAATTCGATTGTCGCCCTCGGCATCAAGTTGAATCATCCCAGGTTGATCTGGCAAAAACTTAAAACTGCCTTTTACTTTATTTTCAGTGTTTGCAGGTTTGCCTAAAAACTCTTGGCTAAGCTCGTAGCTTTTATTGAGTTTGAGTTCAAGCTCAGTTTCAATCCCTTTGCAATCATGGCAAGGCAGAATCCCTTTATATTCACCTGCCCAATCAAGTGCATTTTCGGTGTTATCACCTGTGGCAATCGGACTTTCTGAGGCTGCGTCTGTATTGGCAATGACATTATTATCTGGTGGTGTCGCAGTTTCAGATTCATTGCTGGTTTTTGAACATGCCGTTAAGGTTGCACTGACCATACAGAGAGCGAGCATTAGTTTTTTCATGAGATTTATACACCGTACGTACCCAATATAATGCTAAGCGTGACTATTATTGCGCAAGAAAAATAGCCTATTCCTGTTAACAATTGTGTGTTTGGTTAATGGGTCAAAACTGAAATTTGTTTTTTAATAATTCGTAAATGAAAAAATATTGGTGACTTACCTAAAAGTGAACGCTAAAGGACATTTATATATTAATTGGTGAATAACTGAACAATATAGGCTTTTATAATTATTTTGCGTTGTTAAACTCTGCGGCATAGAAAAAACTGTCGGTGCAAATTGTGTTTGAAAAAACAGCGGAAAAAAGTCTTAACTTAATGGGGTGGCAAATTGATAACCATTGGGATTTAAATATTGACCAATGTGTCATGATTGCAGCGCCACATACCAGTAATTGGGATGCACTTTATGCACGCCTTGCCCTGAAAGCTTTAGGGGTAAATGTTCGTATCACGATTAAAGACAGTTATATGAAATTTCCGTTTGGACCTTTTGTACGTGCTATGGGCGGAATTGGTATTAATCGTCGTCCAAAACAAGATGGTGAAGCACGTCAAAGTATGGTTGAGCTGATGGCTGACTTGTTCAAGCATCATCCAAAATTGGTCATGTTGGTGACGCCAGAAGGGACACGCGCCAAACAAGAGAAGTGGAAAACTGGTTTTTACCATGTTGCTATGCAAGCGGGTGTGCCGATTGCTTTAGCCTATATGGACTATGCGCAGAAAAAGACTGGGGTGGGTAAAATTGTTTATCCTACAGGCGATTATGAAAAAGATATGGCTGAAATCATGGATTTTTACGCGCAAATACATGCCAAATTTCCTGAAAAATTCAGTGTCGATACACGCTATCACTAATCCAACAATCCAAAAAAAAGGACAGCATCGGCTGTCCTTTTTTATGTTTAGATTCTTCTATTTAGATTCTTCTGTTTAGATTTTTATATTGAAATTAATCATTAAAATCGGGATGGATACCGCCCAGATTTTGACATACCGCCTTATAAATAATGTATTGCTGATCAACTACATCAATGAGCGGGATACGAAATAATTTTTCGCCTTCTTTATAGCTGTCGATATATGACACGACCTTTTGTTTACTTGATGCCAGTTTTTCTTCATGAAAACTTGTAATCGAGCTATGAGTCATATGTGAACTTTCAATATTATTGCATTGAAAATGTGAGAGTAGTTTTTCAGCTTTTTTAATTTCGCTGGACGTGCCAAACATACAGCCGCTAAGCAGAGTTACACCTGCAAGCAGGATGAACTTTTTCATGGTTTTATTTTAAGCAAAATTATGAGGTGCAATATTCTATTAATTTTCGTCAGAAAAATTAATTACTTTTTTACCATTTGGCTAATTTTTATTTAAATGTGAACTGTGTCATTGTTACAAGATGTGAATATCTAACTGAGAAGGGGTTTTTCTAGAATGATTTGGACAAATATCTTTAGGTTTTGAGTCATCAGGTTAAGATACTCATCGTTACCAAAAAGCAGCCTGAAGAAAATAATAGCCCTAACACGATATGCTTAAATTGGCGTTCTGAAATGCGATAAAAAAGTTTGGCACCAAAAATCACTGGAAAAGCCATAATTACCAACAGCACGGCTAAATAGGGCAGATGTTCACGATGGATGATCCCTTGTAGCAGATAGCTGATGAGTGTAACGAGCTGAATGGCTAAATTGAAATGTCGCAAAATATAGCGTTGTTCTGCTTTGGGTGTATTTTTCAGCATGAGCCATGCAGAGGGTAATGCACCACAAAAGCCTCCAAGACCACCCAAGATTCCAGCAATATATCCAATACTAGAATCCGCCCATTTCCCTGATTTTTGGATGAATGAAAATTTAGGATTAAAAAATAAAATTGGGCACCAAAACATTAAAAAAGCGCCCAAAACCAATTTAAATGTATCTGGATTAATGCTGTCTAATAAATACGTACCGAGCGGTACACCTAAAATTCCTGCAATTAAATAGGGATAAATGATATTTTTATTGATCGGAATGCTTTTGCGTTCTGATGATAATGAGATGAAGTGGCTATAAACTGAAGCGCAGACCACCAAGGGTGCGGCTATTTGTGGGGGGAGTATCCAAACCCAAAATGACATTGCGATAAGGGCGAATGCAAACCCTGTTAATCCTTGTACGAATCCCGCAAAGATGGCACCAAGAATAAAAATCAGCCAAGTCATTAAATTACAGCTTTGAAATACGTGGCGCTATTGTAGTGAATTTTTCTATATAAATGTGGCTGACTGAGCAAATGAAGAAAAATTGGATGTTAAATGATGAATAAAACATGAATGTTTAAATACAGCAGATGTACACAGACTTCCAATTAAATTCATTTCGATAAGTGAAAATGCTCTTCATCAAAGAGGTGAAAATGCTCTTCATCAAAGAGGAGTGCTACACATGCTTAAACAAGTTGCTTTGCTATCTGGGGTTGCAGTTACATTTACAGGGTGTGTCGTGGCGCCATTTGATGATGGCCGATACCATTCGAATCAATATGGCTATGCAAATCAATATGGTTATTCAGGTCAATATGGTGGTTCATACGGACAGCGTTATGACCGTTCATATGGTCGAGTGAATAGCCCGCAACATCGACCAAACTCACCACGACCGAATTCAAATAGCCGTCCAGACGATACTCATAAACCGAATGTGCATAAACCGAATGTACAGAAACCTTCATCTCAGCATCCGTCAAATGTGCATCGTCCAAGCGCAAAGCCTCAGACGCCAGCTAAACCCAATACAAGTAAGCCCCAGCAGCAAAAACCACAGCAACAACGTCCTAAAGTAACGCCCGTGGATAAAGCTAAAACCCCAGGTGGATTTAACAGCCAGCGTCCACTTCGACCACAGGTTTAATGATTTTCAAGTAATAAAAAAGGACGCATTAACGTCCTTTTTTGTGTGCATTTACATTAAGCCTTTTTATATAAGCCTGCACGTACCGTACCTGCTTTGGTTTGTTTAATTTGCTGCCAACTGCTCGGGAGTTTTAACTGAGCAAGATCACGATCAGCTTCGATATAAATTAAACCATTGTCTGCAATGCACGGATCGACCAATTCAGCAAGTTCTTCCCATAAATCAAGACTATACGGTGGATCTAAGAAAATTAGATCAAATTGCTCTTTCAAGTTAGGAATGACTTGTTGTGCTGTCATGTTTTTGAGTTGCACACGTTGTTTACTGACCCTTAGGAGTTCTAAATTGTCCATGAGAAATTTCGCTTGGGTGCGATCAGGTTCAATTAAAACGGCTTCTGCTGCGCCACGTGAGAGTGCTTCAAACGACAAAGCACCTGAACCTGTACACAGGTCGAGAACTTTGGCATTTTGAACATCCCACATGAGCCAGTTAAATAATGTCTCGCGGACACGGTCAGGTGTAGGGCGTAAACCGTCAATACTGGCAAAAGGCAGTTGACGGCGTTTCCATTCACCCCCAATGATTCTTAATTGATTTTTCATGAATTATTCCTCATCAGTTGCATGTGCGGCACTGGCAGCACGAGGTGTTGTATTTGCACTATTCGGTTGTTGAGTTGCACTATTGTTCTGCTGTGCAGTTGGGCTTGCATTTGGATCGGCAGATAAAATATTCGAGCCGCTTGGTAATTCACTCGGTTTTAGACCTGCAGTCATGAGACCACCGCTAATTTGATGGCTAGCAGGACGAATTGGATTCTTTTTACGTGTTAATAACCAGTAGTCAAACATTGGTTTAGCAATTTGAGCAGCAGAACCACCGTGACGACCATTTTCCCAAACGACGGCAATCGCAATTTCAGGTTTTTCCGCAGGGGCAAAACCAACAAATAAACCATGGTCAAGCTGACGCTCTGTCAATAAGGACTCGTTATAGCGTTTACCTTGGGCAATACTTTTAACCTGTGCAGTCCCTGTTTTACCTGCTATTTGATACATTGGGGTGCGAATACCACGACCGGTCCCTGTTTGAACCACATCAATCATGGCATCACGCATTTTGATCCAATCATCTGGCTTACCATTAAATTGAATGCGACCATTCGGGGCGTTATGGACTTTGTGGACTTTAGCACCTTTACTTTCACGCAAAACGTGAGGTGTAACATGAGAGCCTTGATTGGCAGTAATGGCTGTCGCCATCGCCAGTTGTAATGGTGTTGCAGTAAATGCACCCTGACCAATACTGACAGAAATAGTTTCACCTTTGAGCCAGTTGGACTTCCGTGTGCGGAGCTTCCATTCAGGATTTGGATATAGCCCCGTACTTTCACTTGGTAAATCTACACCGGTTTTTTCACCGAAGCCAAACTGACGCATCCACGTATTCATTTTTTCAATGCCCATACGATAGGACAAGACATAGAAATAGGTATCGCAGGAAACGACTTGAGCTTTGTGTAAATTAACTGAGCCATGACCAGTTTTTTTGTGGTCACGGAAACGATGGCTGTCACCCGGAAGCGTGAAATAGCCCGGATCTGAAATGGCAGTACTCCAGTCCACTAGACCATAATGAATACCACCCAGACCAAACATCGGTTTGATCGTTGAACCTGGAGGATAAGCCCCTTGTACAGCACGGTTATATAAAGGTTGATCGAGGCTATCACGCAGTTCAGAATAATCTTTACTGCTAATGCCAGTAACAAATAAATTGGGGTTAAAACTAGGACTGGACACAAGAGCAAGAATTTCTCCAGTACGTGGGTCAATCGCCACAATTGCACCACGTCGATCTGCAAGCTGCTCTGAAGCGACCATTTGCAGTCCATAATCTAGGGATAAATATAAGTCATTACCACGAATCGGATCTTTACGACCTAGATGACGTAACACATTACCAAAGGCATCGGCTTCAACCGACTCATTTCCCGGCATACCGTGTAAAAGTTCTTCGTATGATTTTTCAACGCCAATTTTACCGATTAGGTTTGAGCCAGCGTATAAATCTTTATCAATCGTTTTTAGTTCTTTGTCATTAATACGACCTACGTAGCCAATCACATGGGCAAACAGTTCGCCATGTGGATAGTAGCGAGTCATTTGGGTCTCTATATTGACACCCGGAAATTGATATTTCACCTCACTAAAACGGGCGATATCATTTTCATTTAAATTCAGTTTAATCGAAACACGTTCAGTCTTTTTAGAGGTTTTAATTCGACTTTTAAAGCGTTCGATATCTTCAGATGTAAGCTCTAATAAGGGTGTTAGGCGCTCAACAGTATCATCGATATCTTCAACATCCGCACGGCTCATGGTTGCTGAGAAAACCGGATAATTATCGGCTAATAACACGCCATTACGGTCATAGATATAACCACGAGAAGGTGCAAGTGGTTGCAGTCGAATTCGGTTTTGATCTGCAGCAGTTGAAAAGGTCTCATAACTCTTGATTTGCAAATATGCATAACGTGCCACAAGCAACAGCATAAAGAAGGAGACAATCCCTATCGAAATCACCACGCGATTACGATAAATCCGCTTTTCTTGCTGGACATTTTTTAAAGGATAATGCTGCTTCATACGCGTTCGACTTAAAGACTGAGAGCTAAAATAACGGAAGAGGCATATTCTAGCGCAACTGACATTTTTTTGATAAATAAAAACGACTCTGCTGTGATTGCAGTCTATATTTTGACTTTGCAGACATGAAAAATATGGGGCTTTGTGTATAACAGTTCATATTATTCTGCTAAAGTCGAAACGTATAAAAAAGGAATAATCCAAAAAATAATACTAAGGAAGTTTGTGAAAACAATGAATAAATTATATCCATTGCTTGCATTTATGATGCTTGGAAGCATCGCACATGCCAATGACAATTCATTTTTACCTGAGGCAAAATTAACAGGTGAGGGTTATCAACCATGGAATGTTGGAGCAGGTTTTACTCAAAAAATTATTCACGTGAATGGTGAGTGGGTAAACCCATATGGCATTGCCTATGCAAAAGCTGGTGTTTTCTTGAACGATGATAAAATACCTGGTGGGCAAGTCGGCTTTCGTTACCCAGTTCATCTCACTGGCAAAGATAAAAATGGTTATTATATCGGAGCTTATGCGGGCCACATCGACTCCAAGAAAGTAGATGGTGAAGATGAAGCGCGTTTAGGTGGTGGTATCGATCTTGCTTATGTGATGTTGAGTGCCGAGCGTATTAGTACGTTTAGTATAGGCTTGGGTGCGGGTGAAAAATTAGATGACAAATCAGGTAATGTGATTGTGGAAACCGAACCGAGACTACAAATCTCATATACTTTAAGTTTTGGTTTGTAGTGAAAATAATCAACTTTATTTTATAACCGCACTCACTGAATAAAATTAAATATGGAAGTTATGCATGCTTGAGTACGTTAACGAATTGTGGCAAAACTTTTTGCAACGTCCCGATTTTTGGGCTGTGCTGAGTATTATCCCCGTTACCGCATTCGTTACCTGGGCACACGTTTGGATGGCACTGAAAATGGTGTTTTACCCGATTAATTTCTGGGGATTCCATTTAGGTCCATTACCCGTGGGATGGCAGGGGATTGTGCCAAGAAAAGCTGGACGTATTTCTGGCATTATTACGGATAATACATTGTCAAAATTGGGTTCCTTGCGCGAGTTTTTGGATGCAATGGATCCTGAGGACATGGCGCGCATCATTGGTGAACAAGTTGGCTTTGAGCTTGAACATTTGATTGATGAAGTCATGCTAGACCGAAATGCGGTGCTTTGGGAAAACCTACCGTATTCGATTAAACGCCGTATTTATGCCCAAGCACATAAACAGCTGCCAAATACCTTAAAAGAACTCGTGACCGAACTGACCATGAACGTAGAGTCACTTGTTGACATGCGAGAAATGGTGGTGAGTCAAATGGAAGCGGATCGTCTCTTGATGGTGCGGATGTTCCTTAAAGTTGGCCAGAAAGAAATCAACTTTATTTGGCATATTAGTGCCTTGATTGGGATGTTCTTTGGTATCTTCCAAATGATCGTTTGGTTTGTGGTGCCATGGCATTGGACGGTTCCATTTTGGGCCGCAATCTGGGGCTTTTTGACCAACTGGATTGCCATCTGGATGGTATTTAATCCAATAGAGCCGCACCCTGTTAAGTATTTGCAATTATTTGAATTAACTAAAGATCGTAAATTCCCTTGGATTAAACCTGTGATTCCACGTATTGGAACGTACAATGTTCAAGGGGCGTTTATGAAACGCCAAGAAGAAGTTTCAGATGTATTCGCAAGTGTAGTCACAGAAGACCTAATTACGTTAAAATCTATCATGACCGAAATGATGTATGGCGGGAAGAAAGATAAGACTCGTCGCATTGTGAAACGTCATATTAATGAAATTATGGAATCTCCACTGGTTCGTACCTCATTACAGTTGTCTTTAGGTCCAAAAGAGTACGCAAAACTCAAGACAGACTTGATCGATCGCTCAATTGAAATTACGATGGTGCCTGTATGCGACCCTGCGTTTAATGCGAGCCGTGCACAGAAAATCTTTCAAATGTTTAGAGACCGTATTCGTGAGCTAACACCGAAAGAATTTCAAAATCTATTACGTCCTGCATTTCAGGAAGACGAATGGATTTTAATTGTCTTGGGTGGTGTAACCGGTTTTATCGCGGGTACAATACATTTGTTTGTGGCTTTCTTATAATTAGATGCTGGAAGACGATTTGAATCTTGGGTTCAGATCACTACATAGCGTCATATACAATGTTTAAAATGAGGATGTTTTTTTATGCGCATTATATTACTCGGACCACCTGGAGCAGGTAAAGGTACACAAGCTCAGTTGATCTGTAAGCGCTACGATATCCCACAAATTTCAACCGGTGATATGCTCCGTGCTGCGATTCGTGAAGGTACTGAATTAGGTCTACAAGCTAAAAGCGTCATGGACAATGGCGGCCTTGTATCTGATGAGCTTATTATTGGTCTTGTTAAAGAACGCATTGCTCAACCTGACTGTGTTAACGGCTGCATTTTCGACGGTTTCCCACGTACGATTCCACAAGCTGAAGCGCTTGAAAACGAAGGTATTAGCATCGATCACGTGATTGAAATCGATGTACCTGACGAAGAAATCGTTCAACGTTTATCTGGTCGTCGTCAACACCCTGCATCTGGTCGTGTATATCACACCGTTTACAACCCACCAAAAGTGGAAGGTAAAGATGACGAAACTGGTGAAGACCTTGTTCAACGTCCGGATGACCAAGAAGCAACAATTCGTAAGCGTTTAGGTTCTTACCACGCTGAAACTGAGCAATTGGTTGGTTTCTACCAAGGTCGTGCAGCTTCTGGCGAAAACGCACCGACTTATGACAAATTAAATGGTCTTCGTCCAATCGATCAAGTTCAAACTGATTTATTCGCGATTTTAGATCAGTCTAAATAATTCAACTTTTTTGAATTTTTGACAATCAAAGAGTCCTACTGCATAGTGGGGCTCTTTTTTTATGTGGCTTTTAGGGCGAATCTGTTATGAAATTTGCTTTGGTTATAATGGTCATCATCGCTGTGGCGGTGTTATTGGGCTTATTATTTGTCAGCTTTAAAATGTTGCGTAAGGTGCAAGTGGAAGAAGCAGAGCAAGCTAAACTGAGCCCGAAGCAATATCGCTTACATCCAAAGCTGCAGCAAGAGCTTGATAAAAAACAAAAAGAACAAGATAAAAATTAAGCATCAACTCGATCAATTGATTCTTACAAATTTCATCTGCCCCGAAATTGAAGAGATTAATCTTCAATTTGGGTGGTTTTAATCGGTCTTAATGCGCCAAAGTCAAAACGGTCGGGCCAATTACACACATCAGACACGATGCATTCATCACATTTGGGTTTGCGGGCAATACAGGTATAACGCCCATGCAGAATCAACCAATGATGTGAATCAACAATAAACTCTTTGGGGATGACTTTGACGAGTCGGTGTTCGACTTCCAGAACATTTTTGCCGACAGCCAATCCTGTTCGATTCCCTAAACGAAAAATATGCGTATCGACTGCCATAGTTGGTTGTCCAAAAGCAGTGTTCAGCACCACATTTGCAGTTTTACGACCGACACCGGGTAAGGCTTCCAAATCTGCACGATTATTCGGAACGATACTGTTATGCTTCTCAATGAGAATCTTGCAGGCTTTAATGACATTTTCCGCTTTTGAGTTATACAGGCCAATGGTCTTGATATATTCCTTCAGTCCGTCAACACCTAACGCATAAATAGCTTCAGGAGTATTTGCTACTGGAAAAAGTTTATCTGTGGCTTTGTTGACACTGACATCTGTGGCCTGAGCAGATAGGGTAACAGCCACTAAAAGTTCAAATGGACTACTATAATTGAGTTCAGTTTTCGGGTTGGGGCGTTGCTCACGTAAGCGTTCAAAAAAAGTTTGAATTTGCTTCTTAGTCATGTTTTTAACAGCCATGATTAAGCCCCTTGCAGTTGTGTTAGTTGTAGCGTTAGCGTATGGAGTAACTCACGTTTTTTTGCATCTTCTCGAACACTCAGTTGTTTTTCTAATTTCTTAATTTGTGTACGAATTTTTGCAAGTTCAATGGTGGTTTTTGCATCGAGTTGAACGACTGGCGTAGCAGGTTTTTCCACGACTTCAATGACCGGTACCAAGTCTGTCTGGGTCGAAAATTGGGCAAAAAGTTCCGTATCAATTTCTGCGCGTACAACAGGGCCTTTACGATTAATTCGGCGCTTTTCCTCACGTTGAATATGTGCATAGTAGCGGCGACGTAAATCATTCTGTTCTGCGATTCGAACGGCTTCAGATGGCACTTGATCAAGCTCTTCGACAAGGTCGATACAATCCACTGGACAAGGTGGAATGCAGAGTTCGCAGCCCGTACATAAATCCGTCAAGACCGTATGCATCAATTTGCCTGAGCCAATAATGGCATCAACAGGGCAGGCACTAATACATTTGGTACAACCAATACATTCATCCTCACGAATCACAGCTTTAACCCGTTGCGGGCGTCCATCACTTTGGATTGGCCAAACGCTGGCTTCTGCTGTTAAGTGTGGACGATTTAATAACGCTGCTAGTGAATCTGCTACAGGTTGACCACCGGGTATACATTTATTGGCTTCTTCTCCTTCACTGATGGCTTTGGCATAGGGTAAGCAGCCGTCTCGGTGTCCACAAAGTCCACATTGAGTTTGTGGCAATAGGGCATCAATTTGTTGGATGAGGGAAATTTCAGAAGTCATGGGTAGTCGCGAGTACAAATGAAGGCAGAGAAAAATCAAAGAGGACGTTGAATTCTAGCATGTTTCAGTATGAATTACTGTGCGCAAAAATGGGTCTATAGATGCATCATAAATGAGCAAAATAATTCATTAAAATATTCCTAAAAGTAATAATATTTATAACTAAAATGCCTGATTAATCAATTTAAATCGCTGTTCTTTAAAGAATTTAAAAGATTTTTTAAAAAAACTATTGCTGATTAGTTACAAAAGATATTTAATATTTTGCGCCAAAATATATCTTTGATCAAAATTGTGATCAATTTTGATCCATACATCTGCTGAGGATTAAGTGTTGAAATATAACAGCCTTAACGACTTCCTAGACTACGTTAAAACACGTGATGAATATCAACCTGAATTTCTTCAAGCTGTTGAAGAAGTGATGACGAGCCTTTGGCCATTCATCGAAAAGAACCCACAATATGCTGACTACGGTTTGCTAGAACGTCTTGTTGAGCCTGAGCGTGCAATTCAGTTCCGTGTTTCATGGGTAGATGACAAAGGTCAAACTCAAGTTAACCGTGCTTTCCGTGTTCAATACAACTCAGCAATTGGTCCATTCAAAGGTGGTATGCGTTTCCACCCATCAGTGAACCTTTCAATTCTTAAATTCTTAGGTTTTGAACAAACTTTCAAAAATGCCTTAACTACACTTCCTATGGGTGGTGGTAAAGGTGGTTCAGATTTTGACCCTAAAGGTAAATCTGAAGGCGAAATTATGCGTTTCTGTCAAGCATTAATGATCGAGTTATACCGTCATCTTGGTTCTAACACTGACATCCCAGCGGGTGACATCGGTGTAGGTGGCCGTGAAGTGGGCTACATGGCTGGTATGATGAAAAAATTAAGCAACGACACAGCATGTGTGTTCACTGGTAAAGGTTTAACTTTCGGTGGTTCACTTGCACGTCCTGAAGCAACTGGTTACGGTACTGTGTATTTCGCTGAGGAAATGCTAAAAACTCGTGGCGACAGCTTTAAAGATAAAGTTGTAACGATTTCGGGTTCTGGTAACGTTGCACAATATGCTGCTGAAAAAGCAATGTACTTAGGTGCGAAAGTGGTTTCACTTTCTGACTCAGCAGGTACTGTATACGTAAAAGATGGTTTTACAACTGAACTTCTTGCTGAAGTAATGGAATTGAAAAACGTTAAGCGTGGCCGTATTTCTGAATTTGCATCTAAGCACGGTTTTGAATATTTAGAAGGTCAACGTCCTTGGTCTATCAAATGTGATATCGCGCTTCCATGTGCAACTCAAAATGAATTAGATGAAGCTGATGCTGAAGCTCTTCTTGCTAATGGCGTAATCTGTGTTGCTGAAGGCGCAAACATGCCATCTACTTTGGCTGCAGTTGAGAAATTCGTTGAAGCGAAAATTCTTTATGCACCAGGTAAAGCATCGAATGCGGGTGGTGTTGCAACTTCTGGTCTTGAAATGTCTCAAAACGCAATTCGTTTGGGTTGGACTTTCGAAGAAGTTGATGAGCGTCTACACGCGATCATGAAAGAAATTCACCGCAACTGCGTGAAATACGGTACTGAAGAAGATGGTACTGTGAACTATGTAAACGGTGCGAACATTGCAGGCTTCGTAAAAGTTGCTGACGCAATGCTTGCTCAAGGCGTTTACTAAGTTCTCCGTAAGTTGAACTGAAAACCGAGGCTCAAGCCTCGGTTTTTTTATGGCTGAATGGTTTAGAAAATATAGATATATTGCTAGGTGTTCATTAGCCTAAGTTGTAATTTGCTATCCATAACATTGAAATGAAAATTTAAGGGTTGGCTGAGCAAACGTTTTAATATGAAGCTATTTCTGATGTAATTGTGGGCAGAACTTCAGAGTACTCCCTATATCTCCGGTAAAACGCAAAGTATGTTGCTCTAAATCATAATTGCGGCCAATGCGATTACAGCCTCTAAAAAATGTCATACGGCCATTGTTGAATGTGAGAGTTATTTGGGAGGTTAGAGCGTTATTTTTTTCTACGAGACCCGATTCTTTTGAGTTAATTGTTCTGCTTCAAAATCGCGTCAATGGGTAATTCGCTGTATGCTTAAAAATATCTGTCTGTTGATTGCGATTCGTCAGGATGAATTCAGGCAGGGCATTTTGCTTTTGTAGTAGCTTTAAATTTACATCGCTAAAGCATTGGCTGAACAGTACATCGTGATTTGAAAACTTTGCACAGCCGATCAGCGTTTGCAGTTGTGAAGATAAAAAAACCGAGGCGATGACCTCGGCTTTTTATAGGCTGTAACTTACAAGGTACCTTTTACGGCTTCACGTTCGACTGACATATCAAAAATATAGGCATATTTTGATTGGTCAGCAGCAGGGTTTTTACGTTCAAAACGTTTTACGCGAATAATTTGGCGTTCTGCAGGAGTGTGCTTAAAGCCTTCAATTTGATCGTAAAATAAGGTCCAGTCTTTATCAACTTGTGTTTTTAGGCCTTTTTCATCGTACTTCACTTCACGCACTTGCAAACAAGTTTGTGGAGCAACGCCTGTACATTGTTTAGTTTCAGGGCTGACTTCTAGGAAAATCGTTTCGCCTTGTGAGTTGTACTGAGTTTCATGTGTTAATTTTCCAGTGAAAACCAGTTTTTCACCTGCTGCAGAGATAATGGTTAACGTTGGATTTTGCGGATCTGTGGTATTTAAAACAAAAGGTGCTTTACGGTCACTCAAGAGTGAAGATGCAAGTCCTTCTTGTTTCATCGCATTATCAGGACACGCCATCATGGTAGATGCAATGTTGCCTGTTACAAGTGTATTGTGTTCCACTTTCCATTGGGTTGACATGCTATTACAGCTGGTTGAAATACCCAAAGTGCCATTTTCTAGAAAATTTAAAACCAAAGGTTTTGGTGCATTTTCAGTGGAAGTGCTCCATTGATATGAAGCTAAAGTTTTATCAGCATTTTGTTGTTGTAATACGCTCACGGCTAAATCTCCAGCTTTTTGGATATCGCTTGATTGACATGCTGCAAGGGCTAAAGGGAAGAGGGCGATCGCTAAATATTTTAATTTCATTACGCTAACTGTTCTAAGTGAATTTCAGCCTGTAGCATAACCCATTCATTTTAAAAAAATATGAATACATTCAGCTCAAATAAGTAGCAAAATGTATCCATAAATAATAATTTGTTAACTTATTAATATAAATTATGAATAAGTCAAGCTATCTCGTTTTATTCACGTTTAATCAAAACGATAAATATCCATACCCAGCGAACCCATACTAAAGCTACTGTGAACAATAGAGAAGCGGGGGCCTGCACCCATCGCAAAGAAGATGGGTGCAAAATGTTCAATGGTCGGATGGTTGCGTTGTACAAACGGGATATTTTGCCAGTCGAGAACTGCATCAAAATCTTGATGAGTGAGCTTATTGACCACAAAATTACGGAATGTAGACGCCCACTCAGGCACGGCTGCTGCACGTCCATCCCAAGCCAATTCACGTAAGTTATGAGTAATACTGCCCGATCCAATCAACAGGATTTGCTTGTCACGTAAAGGTGCAAGCGTTTGTCCAATTTTATAGATCTCTTGCGCAGACATGGTCATCGGCAGTGATATTTCAATTACAGGAATGTCGGCATCAGGATACATATGCAATAACGGCATCCAAACGCCATGATCGCGCGGACGGGTGCTGTTGGCATGTGCAGATAATCCTGCATTGGCAAGCAAATGGAGAATTTCTTCTGCGAGCTCTGGATTACCCGGTGCAGGATAGCGGATATCATAAAGTTCCGCAGGGAAGCCACGGAAGTCATGCCAAGTTTCAGGACGGGCACTTGTACTTACTTCTAGTGCGTTACTTTCCCAATGCGCGGACATGATAATAATGGCTTCTGGTTTTGGAAGATTCAGGCTTAAACGTTCCAACGCGGGACCGACTTGCTCAGGATTGATAGCAAGCATAGGTGAGCCATGGGAAATAAATAAACCTGGAAGTGTTTGTAAATTCATCGTGGTCGCCGCTGGTTGTTTAAAGGAATATGATGATCATGCACTATATTATTCAGCGTAACAATTCGGATAATTTCAACGGTTTGTTTCATTGTTGCAACGCTGTAACTGCTGTATACGCTGGATGTTAGTTCGGATTAACCCGCACGATGGTAAGGGTGATTATGGTTAATACTCATTGCACGGTATAGCTGTTCGATGAGCATGACACGAACCATTGGATGCGGCAAAGTCAGTTTAGACAAAGACCAATGCCATGCTGCAGCTTTGCGTACCGCTTCAGAATGTCCATCTGGCCCACCAATGGCTAAAACCACATCATTGCCTTCAAGCATCCAGCCTTTCATGGTTTCAGCCAGTTTTTCGGTACTGAACTCTCGACCACCGACTTCTAAGGCGATCAACACTTCATTCGATTTCATGGCATTTAAAATGCTGTCACCTTCAATTTGACGGTATTTTAAAATATCGGCTTCAGAGTCGTTCTTGCCACGTTTAGCCATAGGTAATTCAATGATTTGCGTTTGAACAAATGGCTGAATACGTTTGAAATAATCTTCAAAACCTGTCAGAACCCATGCTGGCATTTTTTGACCGATTGTCAGAATACGAATTTTCATACAGCGCCTGAAAGTATACAAAAGAGCATTATAACGGTTCGCTTGAGCTTTGTATGTTCAGACACAATTTGCAATTGAAATCGTGTTCTGCTTGCTGTTTAAATACGCAGCATAAACAGATTAGATCAAAGATGAAAATTGGAATAATAACAATGAAAAAAACATGGCAGGACGGTAAATTATTTTTGCTCAAGCAAGCAGCAATGCTTTCAATTTTTGCATGGTGTTCATTTGCGGCGTATGCCAACAATATTAGAACGGCTGAACCGGATAATTTAAAAGTCTATTTAGAGCAAATTATTGGTAATGAAGCTGAATATCGTAACTATAAGAATATTCAAGAGTTAAACCGGGTGTCTGCTTGGATTCGTGAGCAGATGCGTTTATTTGGTGTGAATTGTCGTTTTCAAACCTATACCGTAAACAGCCAACCATACCGTAATGTGGTCTGTCCCTTAAATGCAGGGCATAGCAACCGAGTGATCATTGGCGCGCACTACGATGTATTTGAGGAGCAGCATGGCGCTGATGACAATGCTTCTGGCGTTGCAGGTGTACTCGAAGCTGCTCGGATTCTTTCGGCTGAAAAAGCGCGATTAAAACAAAATATTGAATTTGTATTTTATACCCTTGAAGAGCCGCCGTATTTTAGAACAGAGTCGATGGGCAGTTTTATCCATGCAAAATCGGTAGCAAAGGAAAAGGATAAAATTTCAGGTGTATATATTCTGGAGATGATTGGTTATTTTGATCCCAAAGTCACCCAAGAATATCCAGTTGGACTGAAATGGATTTATCCATCGCATACAAATTTTATTGCATCGGTGGGGAATATTCAGTCTCGTGACTTAACTTCATCGTATTGTGCGGCGATGGAGTCTTTGAAGCAACTACAATGTGAGCGCTTGATTTCACCTTCATTTATTCAGGGTGTGGATTTTTCAGACCATATGAATTATTGGCAATTTGATATGCCAGCGATGATGATCACTGATACGGCATTTTATCGTAATAAGCACTATCACACCGAGCAAGATACCTTGGATAAATTAAACTTAGACAAAATGGCTCAAGTGATCGATGGTTTGGTGGAAACCATCTTAAATTTGAAATAGCATGTCTTTAAAAACATGACATAAAAAACGCAGCCCCGAAAGCCTGTGGACTGCGATAAAAGGTCATCTACCTGGAGATGTAGATGACCATCTTGTTCCAATGATCATCACGCTTTTAGACGTGATTGGAACCAATAAAGAAACATACAGCGCGTATATCTCTCTACTATATATGTGGGATAGAGGGCGATATTTCAAGTAATAGCATTCAAATTTTGTAAGACTTTCTAATTGGCTATTCTTGATCTTGATGTCGAATTTGAAATAGTTATCCAATCCATAGTTGTAGCTGTTGTCTTGAATCTAGTGGTTGTGAAGAATTTGAATGAAAAGTTTCGAATATTTAGTATGAAATAATGGATATAAAAAAGCCCTGTCGAAACAGGGCTTTTTTATTACGAGTTGCTAGCGCTTAGTGACGAGCAGCTTTGCCACCTTCAGTTGCTTTGACAATCGGTGTCTTTGCAAGAGGTTTAGGCATATCAACCAAGGCTAGTGGTAAAATCTCATCAATCGATTTCACTGGTTTAATTTCTAGACCTTCTTTGACATTGTCTGGAATCTCAGTCAAGTCACGAACGTTGTCTTGTGGGATAAAGACAAGCTTAATGCCACCACGGTGAGCAGCGAGAAGTTTCTCTTTTAAACCACCAATGCGCATTGCACGGCCACCCAGACTGGTTTCACCAGTCATTGCGATATCTGGACGAATTGCAATGCCTGTAAAAGCTGAAACAAGAGCGGTAGTTAGGGCTAAACCAGCAGATGGACCATCTTTCGGTGTTGCACCTTCTGGTAAATGCACGTGTACATCTGTTTCTTCAAAGCGAATCGCTTCAATACCTAGTTCATCTGCACGGGTACGTACAACGGTCATCGCTGTTGTGATCGATTCTTTCATGACATCGCCAAGAGAACCGGTGGTAATGAACTTGCCTTTACCTTTCACTGCTGCAACTTCAATTGTTAGTAGTTCACCACCAACAGATGTCCAAGCCAAGCCGTTTACACGACCCACTTCAGCTTCTTCTTCGGCCATACCGAAGTCGAATTTGTGTGGACCTAAGTAGTCAGGAAGATTTTTCGAATTCACTTCAATTTGAAGATTTTTCGCTTTCTTGCTCACTGCTTCTTTTACCACTTTACGTGCAATTTTAGACACTTCACGTTCTAAGCTACGGACACCGGCTTCACGTGTATAACGTTGTACGATATCGCGAATGGCTTCTTCGTGAACGGTTAATTCTTTTGCACGTAGACCATTATTCTTGATGGCTTTTGGAACAAGGTAACGTTCAGCAATATTCACTTTTTCATCTTCGGTATAACCCGGTAGACGAATCACTTCCATACGGTCAAGCAAAGCTTCTGGAATATTCATGCTGTTTGCAGTACAGATGAACATCACTTCAGAAAGGTCTAGATCAAGATCTAAGTAGTGATCATTGAACTTGCTGTTTTGTGATGGATCTAGGACTTCAAGCAATGCTGAAGCAGGGTCTCCACGGTAGTCTTGCGCCATTTTGTCAATTTCATCGAGTAAGAACAGAGGGTTCTTTACGCCAACCTTAGACAAAGATTGCACAATTTTACCTGGCATAGCACCAATATAAGTACGACGGTGACCACGGATTTCAGCTTCATCACGCACGCCGCCAAGCGCCATACGGACAAATTCACGACCAGTTGCTTTGGCAACAGATTCACCGAGTGAAGTTTTACCTACACCTGGAGGACCAACTAAGCACAGGATTGGGCCACGAAGTTTTTTTACACGTGATTGAACAGCAAGGTATTCCACAATGCGGTCTTTCACGTCGTCTAAACCATAGTGATCGGCATCAAGAATATCTTGAGCTTTCGCAAGGTTAATGCTGACTTTGCTGGCTTTGTTCCAAGGCGTATCTAAAATAACTTCTAGATAGTTACGCACGACAGCAGCTTCACTCGAAGCAGGTTGCATTGCTTTTAGCTTACGGAACTCATTTTCAGCTTTCTTGCGTACATGTTCAGGTAAATCGGCTTCAGCTAGACGTTTTTCAATTTCTGCAACGTCATCCTCACCACCGCCATTCATGTCAGAAAGTTCGCGTTGAATGACCTTCATTTTTTCATTTAAGAAGTATTCACGCTGATTCTTTTCCATTTGGCGTTTTACAGAATCATGTAAGGTTTGCTCAATTTGCTGTTCTTCTGACTGTTGTAATAAATACGTCATCAGCTCAGCTAAATGTGCTTCAAATTCATCATGCTCTAAGAACTTTTGTTTTACATCAATATTCAAAGGCACGCGTGTTGCTACAAAGAATAATAATTGTAGCAAATCATCAATTTTATTGGCTGCTGCAATCAATTCACGTGCGTTACGCAATTTTGCTTCTGCATATTGAGCAAATAAGGTGCGTAATTCTTCCACACGGTTATTCTGAGTTTCTGAGTCTACAGAAACCGTCATTGGGCTTAATGAATGCTCGGCAGTCAGGTAATCATCGGCATCGATAATTTTTTCTAGCTTGGCACGATATAAGCCTTCAATCAGTACTTTTATACAGTTTTCATCATTCTCATGATTCACAACTTGCACAATCTTCGCGACAGTACCGTATTGATATAAATTGTCGTGATCAATTTCTTCTGTAAGCGAATCTTTTTGTGCAACTACGAATACAAGATTGTCACTGTCACGTGCGACATTGACTGCATTGATCGACTTTTCGCGACCCACAAACAGTGCAATTTGCATGTGAGGATATACAACCACATCTCGTAGCGCTAAAAGCGGTAATACGCTCGGAATTGTAGTTTCCAAGCTTTCTTCATTCATAATAATCTCAGACATGGGCACTCCTAATGAGTGACAACGGTGTTGCCATGTTTTTTATAGTGATGTGTATTTTTTAAATTACAAGGGTCATGCCAATTAAAATGTATAAAAAATGACTAAATATGTGATTTTTAAGTGTAACTCAGCGTCAAAAATATCAAATTAACGTTTGAAACTTAAAGTTTGAGATGGGCTGATAAAGCCATCTAGCGGTTGATCCCATGCTTCTCGGACTAAGGGGTCTTGGATGAGTTGAAAATCGTGACCAAGTCCTAAACGGTAGGGTATAGAGTGAGCTGTTGCTAATGTTTTATCGTAGAAGCCACCCCCCATGCCAATACGTGTGCCGTACTTGTCGCAAGCGAGCAAGGGCATGATTAAAAGGTCAAGATGAGAAACATGCTTCCCACGACTCGCCATAGGCTCTTTCATGCCGAGTGGGTGATGAGAAAAACGTTTGTTGATGTATTGATGTCGTGAGATTTCAACCCAAACCAGTTGCTGATTCATGTTGCAAATCATGGGTAAATACACGTGTTTTTGATGCGAAAAACAGTAGTGGATGAGCTGTTGAGTGTGAATTTCACCGAATGCATGTAAATACACGCCTATATGCTGACTGCGCTGAAAATGACTGAGTCGGATTAAACGCTGTAGGACCTGTTGTTCAGCTTGTCGTTGGGCCCATAGGTTTAGGCTACGACGCTGCTTGCGGAGTTGTTTGCGAAGGCTGGTGGTGCTCAAAGTCATGATTCATTTCAAAGTAGCACAAAATTCTCAAGGCATTTTAACGTGTTCAAGCTTAAAAGTCCGAAAAAATAGGTTTTATCTTTTCTTGTAAAAGCGTCCTTAAGAAGCGGTCTGCTCAATGAATGTGTATCTATTTTCCCCCCCTCTAATCTTGTTTAAGCCAATGATTTCATAGTTTGAATTTTTGGCTTATTTCGATGGATCAGTAGATGTGCATAGGGACGCGTAAATTTTACTTAAAAAACAGAAATAAGGAATTAAAAAAAGCAGGGCATAACCCTGCAAATAGAGTGAGACAGCCTTTATTTAAGGCAAAAGGATAATAAACCAAGTAAAAAAGATAATTGCTAAAGCAACGAATTGAGCGGCACTCCCCATATCTTTTGCAATTTTAGAAAGTGGATGCTTGTCTAAAGATACGCGGTCGACAACGGCTTCAATGGCAGAATTGAATAACTCAACTATCAAGGCAAATAAGCACACCACTACCATAAGGGCATGTTCAGCACGACTCACATCGAGAAAATAACTGGTAGGAATAAGCACAATATTCATCCAGACAATTTGTCGAAATGCAGCTTCATTTTGATAAGCAGCTTTGAATCCGTCGAGGGAATATTGCGTTGCATTTAAAATTCGTTTAAATCCAGATTTGCCTTTAAACGGGGAAATTTCACTCATAGCACTGTACAGACGTATAGATTTAAAAACTGGCGAAAATATAGCATGCCAAGCTTAAAGTTTTCTTGCATTCAGTTTTTATTTTATTGGGCCTAAAAATTTAAGGGGATTTACATAAGCCTGTATCAAGTTAGTGCTATGTTTATTCATTATTAGACTTAAAATCTGCCTGAATTTCAGGCACAATACAGGCGTTTAAATTTTTTAATTTTGAAGCCTTTGCTTCATTGCATGAAATAATAAAAGTGATATAGGTCAACAATGAAAAACTTTAGTTTTGCTGTGCTTGCAGCAACACTTTTAACCAGCCAGTTTGTCAGTGCAGAGCCGGCATTTATTCAAACGGAAATCAAAACGAATGTGACTCAGCCCGTGGGATTTTATTCTTTCCAAGTGGGTGCGTATAAAGTCATTGCTTTAAAAGATGGGACACTCGAATTAAGTCCTGATTTATTTAAACAAAATTTAACTCCAGAAGAAGTCAGTGCCTTATTTCAAAAGCTTGCGGTTGATCAGAGCAAAGGTATACAAACCAGTGTTAATGCCTATCTGATTGATGATGGACAAGGCGGTATCAGTCTTGTTGATAGTGGTGCAGCCAGTTGTTTTGGACCGAACTTAGGTTCTATTGCACAAAATATTGAGGCGGCCGGCTATAAGCTTAATCGTGTACGCAGTGTTTTCTTAACTCATTTACATCCTGATCATGCATGTGGCATTGCGAAACAAGGTAAGGCCGTATTTCCAAATGCAACGATCTACGTCAATGAGCAAGAAAGTCAGTATTGGTTAAGTGAAAGCACCGTCGACACTTTAGCTACCGAAAAACGTGAAGGTTATTTAGCGACCGTTGTGAAAATTAAAGCTGCGATTGCGCCATATCAAACCATGCGGAGTTTTAAGACCTTTAGCGTTGGTTCGGTGATTAATGGTTTAGAGGTTTTACCGAGTGTTGGACATACACCGGGGCATTATTCTTTTATCTTAAAATCACAAGCTAAAAGTTTTGCTATCCTCGGCGATGTGGTTCATTCCTATCATTTACAGTTTGAACAACCAAAGTTATCTGTCGATTTTGATGTCGATCCGGTCAAAGCCAGTGAAACTCGTTTAGCAATTTTTAAACGTTTTGCTCAAGAGCAAACTTTTGTCGCATTTGCACATTTACCATTTCCGGGTATTGGTAAAATAAGTGAAATGAATGATGGTCAGTTCCGTTGGAACCCGCTAAATTTAGCTCCGACAGCTCCGACAGCTCCGACAGCTCCGACAGCTCCGACAGCTCCGACAGCTCCGACAGCTCCGACAGCTCCGACAGCTCCGACAGCTCCGACAGCTCCGACAGCTCCGACAGCTCCGACAGCTCCGACAGC